>JBBQST010000171.1:0-9172 GCA_038213625.1 Thermoflexales bacterium | reverse complement strand
GGCGTTCGCAAACAGCACATCGACGCGGCCAAAATGCGCAATCGCCTTATTGACCAGCGCCACCACATCGGCGCTGGAGGTGACATCGGTGGGCACGGCCAGTGCCGCGTTGCCCAGTGTTTCGGCCAGCGCGGTGAGCTTCGCGGCCGAGCGAGCGGCCAGCACCACTTTGCATCCCACTTGAACCAATGCATGCGCCGATGCCGCGCCAATGCCAGAGCTGGCGCCGGTGATGAGAATAACTTTGCCGGAGAGGGGATGATTCATGTTGGGGTTTATGACTTTGCAACCTTTTAGACAGGATGAACAGGATATACCAGATCGGATTTACGCGGCCACGTAACTCAGACCCTTCGGGTGGCGCATTTACGCACAAATTAGCCCAGATTCGAAGTGCGCCACCCGAAGGGTCTTGCGCTCGCGTTAGCTATTCGTGTAAATCATCGTTAATCGGGAATAAGTGATGACTGGGTTCTAGTGCTGGATCTGACTCAGCCGTTCAACCACGGCGCGCACAATTTGCTTCTGCCCTTCGAGCGAGGGATGCAGGCCGTCGGCCAGCAACGAGCGCGGATTGGCCGGCATCCCAAACACGCGCTGCAAATCCACCACCGGCTCGGGTTGCTGCCGCACCAGGTCAGCCATCGACGCCATCTCACTGATGAGCCACATCAACTGGTGGGGTGCCAGCCACCAATCGCACGGAATGGCTTGCTCGATGACTGTGGCCGGCGTGAGCCAGACGAGTTTGGCGCGGGTCTGGGTGGCTGTGAACTGTCGAATGGCCTGCAAATTGCGGGCGGTTTCTTGCGGGCTGACCAGCGTTTTGTAGGGCTGGAGGCCGTGTGTGCGCACATCGTTGGTGCCGATGAAGCAGAAAATCCAATTGGGCTGATCCTGGGTCGCCACTAGAAAACGAGTGATGAGATGGGTGGAGGTATCGCCGGACACGGCCCGGTTGACCAGCGTGAGATTGTCTTGCGGCCGCTGCATCGCCAGTGCGTGCCGCAGAATTTCGAACCAGCTTTGCAGGTCGTCGGTAATGCTATCGCCCACGGCCACAATCGTTTCGTTGGGCTGGAACGGCAACTGATCGAGCTGATGGGCAAAGGCCGCATCGTCCAACAATTCCTCGGCGGCCCGTGCCGCGTGCATGGCAAATTGCTCTTTGATGCGTAGATAGGTGATGAGGTCTATGCCGAACAGCGCCGCGCAAATGTCGTCGTTGACAACGGGTGTGCCGAGCGTTTTCTCTGGGTGGGCAAACTGAATGCGCTGAGTGATGAACTCGTCAAACGGCGGGGTGGGGTGAATTGCTGGAGAAGTCATTGAAGGGAGGGGGCGGGCTGTTTGGGTAAGGGTCTGGCTCATGGTTCTTCCTGGAAATGAGTTTTAGGGTTTCATAAACGGCAATATGGGGTGCTGCCGTTGGGTTCTCGCTGAGCTACTTCTGGTGCAAATCCTGCTGCGATTGGAGATGGAACCTTGCTCATATCTCTGTTCTATTCTCTGATCTATTTGCTGATTGTAGTGCGGCCGGTGTTCACAGCGTGGCGGTATAACACTTCAAAATGATAGAATGCTGCCGCTTTCATACAGCGCATTCAAACCCATATTGGGAGACTTGCTTGCACTGGCTTTCTCGATTTTTCTGCTGAAGTTTGGTTGTGATTACCGATCGCGATTTTTGATCCATGTCCGGCTTCTCAGATATCCCAAACTTTAGCAACTTCCTAATTACTAAAACAACATGTCTGAATCACAACAGGTTATATATTCGATGGTCAAGGTCGGCAAAGTGGTGCCGCCCAATAAGCAAATTCTTCGCGACATTACGCTCGGGTTTTACTACGGGGCCAAGATCGGCGTGCTGGGTTTGAACGGCGCCGGCAAGAGCACGTTGCTCAAAATCATGAGCGGCATCGACGACAACTACCTCGGCGATACCGTGCTCAGCAAGGGTTACACCCGTGGCATGCTGGTGCAGGAGCCGGTGCTGGACGAGAACAAGACTGTGAAGCAGGTGGTTGAGGAAGCCGTGACACCACTGCTGGACTTGCAACACAAATATGACGAAGTCAGCGCTAGATTCTCTGAGCCAGATGCCGATTTTGACAAGCTCATCGAAGAGCAGGGCAAGCTGCAAGAGGAAATGGACAAGCACGATGTGTGGACGCTGGACAGCCGGCTCGAGTTGGCCATGGACGCCCTGCGCTGCCCGCCAGCCGATGCCCCTGTAATCAATCTCTCGGGCGGCGAGCGACGGCGGGTGGCGTTGTGCCGGCTGTTGCTGACCGAGCCCGACATTTTGCTGCTCGACGAACCGACCAACCATCTGGACGCCGAGAGTGTGGCCTGGCTGGAAACCCATCTGCGCGATTACAAGGGCACCGTCATTGCCGTCACCCACGACCGCTACTTTTTGGATAATGCGGCCTCGTGGATTCTGGAGCTGGATCGCGGTTTCGGCATTCCCTATCGCGGCAACTATTCCAGCTGGCTGGAGCAGAAGTCCGAGCGCCTGCGCGTCGAAGAGAAGTCTGAGGACAAGCGCCAGAAAACGCTGGATCGCGAGCTGGAATGGATTCGCATGTCGCCCCGCGCGCGCCAGGCCAAGAGTTCGGCCCGCGTCGCTGCCTACGAAAAGCTGCTGGATCAGGAAGGCGAGAAGCGGCGCGAAAGCATGGAGATCTACATTCCGCCCGGCCCGCGCCTGGGTGGGATCGTCCTTGAAGCCAAGGGCATCAGCAAAAGCTACGGCGACCGGCTGCTATACGAGAACCTGAGTTTCTCGGTGCCGCCGGGTGCCATCGTCGGCATCATCGGCCCCAACGGTGTGGGTAAGACCACCCTGTTCCGCATGATCACGGGGCAGGAGAAACCGGACACCGGCACCTTTACCGTGGGCGAAACGGTGAAGCTGGGCTATGCCGATCAAGACCGCACCCTCGATCCCAACAAAAATGTGTGGGAGGAAATCAGCAGCGGCGATGACTGGATTACGCTGGGCACCCACAAGATGAACAGCCGCGCCTACGTCGCCAGCTTCAACTTCCTGGGCAGTGACCAGCAGCAGAAAGTGAGCTCGCTATCCGGTGGCCAGCGCAACCGGGTGCATCTGGCCAAGACCCTGCGCGAGGGGGCGAATGTGTTGCTGTTGGACGAGCCGACCAACGACATCGACATCAACACCATGCGCGCGCTGGAAGATGCGATTGGAGAGTTCGCCGGCACGGCCATGATCATCAGCCACGACCGTTGGTTTTTGGACCGCGTGTGCACGAACGTGCTGGCGTTCGAGGATGACGGCAACGTGCGTTGGTTCGTGGGCAATGTGAGCGAATACGAAGCGCAATATCCACGCGCGATCAAGCGCAAATCGCAGCGCAAGTTGCAGCGGTGAGGGGAGAGGGTGTCAAAGTGTCGGCCGTGTCAAAGGTGTCGCGGACACTGCCGACACTTTGACACTCCTGACACCCTCCCCCTCACCCGTCTTACTGCACCGTAATCTCGGCCTGTCCGGTCATTCCCGGCAATAGCATTTTGTCGGTGGGATCGAGGTCGATGATGGCGGTAAACAAAGCCGTGCCACTTTGGGTGCCGCTGGATTGCGCCAGCACTGTGTTGACCTTGCCCGAAAATGTTTCGTCATGCGCTTTGAAGCGCAGGGTGACAGGTGCGCCGGCCTTAATTTGGGCCACATCACTTTCGATCAGATTCGTGGTCTTGAATTGCAGGTTGGTGAGATCGACCAGGGCAAATGCCGCGCTCGGTGCGGCCACCCCTTCGGCCACATTCACCTGCTGCACAATGCAATCGCACGGCGACACCAATTTTGTCTTGCTCAAATTATTACGCGCCCGTGCCAGCGCCGATTTGGCCTGGCTGTATTGGGTCTCGGCCAGTTTCTTGGCCTGATCGGTCAGCGTGGTGTTGAGTGAAGCAATTTTGGCGTTGGCCGATGCCACCGATGAGTAGGCCTGGGTCAGTGTCTCTTGCGGCACCGGATCCAACAACTTGTTATAGCTGTCCAGCGCGGCCACCCAGTTTTCAAACGCGGTGCCGTAAGACGCCTCTTGAAGTTTGCACTCAGTCGCATCCAGACCGGCCGGGGTGCCGCAATGGGTATCTCGCGAGCTTTGCGCACCCAGATAGCCAAGCCAGGCGGCATCCAATGAGCGTTTGGCAATATCGATTTCGTTCTGCCCTGTCCCGGCCTTGGTCTGGTTGTAATTGGCCTGGGCCGCTGTGAGCGAGGCGCGGGCGGCCGCCAATTCTTCCTTGGTCGTGGTCGACGCCTGTGTGCGAATTTGCGCTTCCACCAGGTTGACTTTCAGCTCGGCATCGGCCACCGCATCTTTGAGACTGGTGTCATCGATGCTGGCCAGCAGATCGCCCTTCTTAACAGACTGCCCCGCGGTCACATTCACGGCCACCACTTTGCCGGTTTGCTCGAAGCCCAGCGTCGTGGTCGGCACCGACAGTGCCAGTAGGCCATCCACCGACACGGTAGTGCTGGTGACCACGACCCGGGTGGGCAACGGTGCCGTGGTGGCCTGCGCTTGTTGCGTATTGGTGCGCGCGGCCGGTTGCTGCTGCGTCGTGGTGGCTGCTTCATTGGACGAACACGCCGCCAATACCGCGGCCAGAATGCCGACCAGCCATACCGCTCGTGCTGGTTTACGCGCCGCTTTGAGCGATGTATGCGTAAGTTGTTTGAGTTGAGAGTTGAACATGGAAATCATCCGCCCTGGCTCAGGCTTGTTATTGAAGTTGAATCTCGGCCTGCCCGGTCATGCCCGGCAACAAAGTGACGTCGGCCGCGTCGACATCGATGATGGCGGTGTAGAGCGCGACGCCGCCCTCGGTTCCCGACGACATGGGCAGAATGGTGCCGACTTTGCCGGCAAAGGTCTGTTCAAAGGCCTTGAGCCGGATGGTGGCGGCCTGGCCGGTCTTCAAATTCACCACATCCCGTTCGTTCAAGTTGGTGGTCTGGAACTTCACCTGAGAGGTGTCCAGCAAGGTGATGGTGCCCTCGGTGTTGCCACCCAGGCTCAGGCCGACGGATTGCACCACACACGTGCACGGCGACAGCAATTTGGACTGGCTCAGATCGCGCTCGGCCCGCTGAACTGCCATTTGCGCCTGTTGAATTTGAAGGTCATACACCTTCTTTTGCTCCGCACTGACGCCTTTTTGCAAAGTGGACAGACTGGCCCTGGCCTGGGCTACGCTGGAATAGGCCTGGGCCAATGCGGCTTCAGTGGGCGGCAGTTGCGCATCTTGATATTGTTGGTAGGAATTGGACACACGCAGTTCCGCCGCTTGCGTGTCAATGTCGGCGTGTTTGCACTCCTGGTTGCTGGCCAGCGCGCGCTGGAAGTCTTCCATGGTGCTCTTGCCCGGCGCCAACCCGCACACGGCATCGCGATTGAGCTGAGTGGAATACAATGAGTTCTTGGCCGTGTTCCAGCTCAGCCGTGCCTGCTCCACATCGTGTGGCGATGCGCCCTTTTTCAACTCATCGTAGGCAGCCTGGGCCGAAGCCAGGGCAGCCTTCGCGCTGGAGATTTCGGCTGAACTGGCGGGTGTATCACTGTTGTCAATCTCGGCCTGCTTGAGCGCCAGTTGTTCCTGTGCCAGCGCCAGCGCCTCGTTCAACGCAATCCCGTCCAGCTCGGCCAGCACCTCGCCTTTTTGCACCGCCTGGCCGGGTGTAACATGGATCGCCGCGACATTGCCTGTGCTTTCAAACGACGCGGCAATGAGCGGCCGTGCCAGCGCCAGCGCGCCATCGACCGCGACATTGGTGCTGGCGGCGACGACTCGAGTGGGTAGAGCAGTGGGGGCAGCCGCGTTGCCGCGTTGGCCCAATGTCGTGCTTTGTCCAGTCGTTGCTGTTCCAGGAGCGGCCTGACCCGTGTTTTGCGTCGTGGTCGGCGTGTCCTGACACGCGGCCAAAACCAGTGCCAAAGCCATCAGGCCCATCCATTTCAATTTCATTGTTCGCATGATTCTTGTGCTCGTCTCTCAGCCCGGCGATTCAAAGCCGCGCTGGGCCGATGTTGTCGTATGAGTGCCGTCAGGCTGTGATTCATCTCTGCAAAAACAGAAGCTGACCGGATGCCACGTGCGTCGTAAAGAATTACGAAGCCCCGACCGAATGGTCGCACCGCATCTGTGAATTTTGCCGCAAATATTTTAGGCCTGCCGTGTCTTAACCCTTATCTTCGCGCAGAATTTTGATGGCTTTCTCGCTGATCACCGGCTGGGTCCCTGCGAAATCACTGCTGTGTTGGTGTCGGTCAGGATGCGACTCAGCGCCGTGGCATTGCCCTCCGCCCAGCGCATCAAGTTCGAGTAGGTCACCTGATTCAAGTCATCTAATAATCGCTTCGGCAATGCCATTGGCCCCGGCAATGCCGTTGCCGGGAATTGCTACAGGCACAGCTTGGGCTGGCAGTGCAGCGGGCATGGCCGCCTGAGGCGCTGCCGAGCGGTTGATCTCGGCCAGCACTTCCTCGGTGGTGCGTTGTGGATTGATCTTCTCGCCATCCAGTTTGCCATCGCGCATGTAGATGACGCGAGTGGCGAAGTTGCTCATGCGCGGGTCGTGGGTGACGAAGACGATGGTGGTGCCGCGCTCGCGGTTGAGCTTGATCAGCAAATCCATGATCTCGTACGAGGTTTGGGTGTCCAGGTCGCCGGTCATTTCGTCGCCGATGAGAAGCGGCGGGTCGTTGGCCAATGCGCGCGCAATAGCGACGCGTTGTTGCTGACCACCGGACAGTTCGCTGGGATAGTGCCCGACCCGGTCGCCCAGGCCGACGAGACGCAACAACTCTTTGGCGCGGGCCGGGTTGCGCTGGCCCACCAGCACCATCGGCACCTGCACATTTTCGAGCGCCGTAAAGCTACTCAGCAGGTTGAAGTTTTGAAACACAAAGCCCATCCTGCGCAGGCGCAAGGCGGCCAGTTTCTCTTCATTCATCGACACCACGTTCTGGCCATCGACGATGACGTGGCCGCGGCTCGGTGTATCCAGGCCGCCAATAATATTGAGCAGAGTGGTTTTGCCGCTGCCGCTGGGGCCCATGAGGCACAAAAACTCACCCCGCTTCACATCAATACTGACGCCGCGCAGGGCGGGGACTGCTTCCTTGCCCATCACAAAGCTCTTGTGCACGTCTTCAATTTGCACAATGTAGTCTTTGGGATCTTTGGCAGATTCAGCGCTGCCGTTCATGCCGGTCTCGCCCAAACCTGTAGTCGTTTTTTCCTTGCGCTTGTTCTTGCCAAACATTGCTTGCCTACCTCGCTAAAAATAAAGGTGATCGGGTCGGGCTGATCTGCCGACGCCAGTCGACATTAATGGAAAGTGATAAAGAAGTTGTTTAGATTTGTTGGAGGGGTGTTCACAAGTCTACCGCTCCGGTCTTAGTCTGGGCCGTTTCCTGTAAGTTGCTGCTCGATCACCTGCAAGGCAATACCTATGAAGGGGCCGGCCGAACCATCGATGTGCACATTCGCAACCTGCGCAAAAAGATTGAACTGGACGCGGCCGATCCTCAATATATTCACACAGTTTTTGGCATTGGCTATCGCTGCTCGGTAGAAGCGTAGACCTAGCGGATCTACATGAAGCGCGCACAACTGTTGAAGCCGTGGGGAACCGCGACGCGGTCTCTGACCACCAAACTGGTGCTGGCGTTTTTGCTCACCAGCGTGGCCGGCGTCGTTCTGGCTGCCATCTTCATCCGCCAGTTTGTCACCCGCCAGTTCGACGACTATGTGCTCGAACAGCAGCGCGCCAGCTTTGTGGATGAGGTCAAGACCTACTACGAAACGCACGGCTTATTGACCCATATCGAAAGTGCCATGCCGCGGCGTATGTTTCGAGTCATTGGCAGCCGTGATCTCAATGCTGTGCACGCCATGACGATTACAACACCTTCGGCGTGGCGTTGATCCTGGGCATCGTGCTGGCCCGGCTGATCACGCGGCCGTTGCGTGAAATGACGGCGGCGGCCGGCAAAATCGCTAGTGGAGATTTGCAGCAGGTGGTGCCGGATTTTTGAAAGTTCTTATAGGGCCGATGCCTCGCGCTCGCAGGACACCGGCGAGACCGGCCTGGGTCTCGCCATCGTCAAATCCATCGTCGAGGTGCAGGGTGGGCAGGTGGGCGTGGAAAGCCTGCTCGGCCACGGCACCACCTTCACCATCGCGTTACCCGTATCCGCCCCCGCCCCGTAGAGACGGGGCGGGGAGGCTTAGCCGCGGGCCGGCTCGCTCATCGTCTCGCGGGCTTTGCGTGAGAGCTCGGGCAGCTCGTAGTCGTTGTCCATCACCTGCTGCATGTGCTTCAGGCGATCGGGGGTGGCCGTGCGCAGCATGGCTGGGCCATAGGCTTCCTCGATCCAGAAACGGGCACCGCCGGCCAGATACTTGCGCAGGTCTTCCAGCTTGTCCTCGGGGTAGCGCTGGCACAGGTTGATCGTGAACATGCGGCGATGATCATTGCCGCCAAACGCCGCGTGCTTGCAGTTGTGGTTGAACACCAGCACATCACCGGGGACGACCTCAAGCGGAATGGCCGGCACCTGATTGCCCGCCACACCCCAGACGTCCTCGCTCTTGCGAATGTTGCTCTGGAGCTTCAACGCATACTGATCCTCGATGAGGTGACTGCCGGGGATGACGCGCAGGCAGCCGGTGTCCTTGGTGAGGGTATCGAGATACAGGGCGATTTTGATGTGGCGGATTTGGGGATGCCAGCCGTCGGAGTGCCATTGCGTGTCACCGACATAGTAGTTGCCGTCGCTGCCCATGTAGTTGAAGTCCTCGCCGAGCAGGGTGTTGGCGATGGCGAGGATGCGCGGGTCGTCCAGCAGGCCGGCCAGTTTGTCGCGCTGGTCGATGAACGGCACCACGCACGAGCGGGCTTTGCCATCGTGGGGCTTGGCGTTGTGGCCGCCCCCGCGATCCACCCATACCTGCTCGAACTCGTAGATGATTTCCTTGATCTTGCCGGCCAGCATACCGGGAAAACCAAGGTAGCCAAAGGTGTTGAAGTAGTTGATCTGTTGTTCAGTCAGTTTGAAGTTTTCGTTTGCCATTGTGTTTACTCTCAAGTTGTTAGTCGTTAGTTTTTAGTGATTAGTCAAAGCCA
>JBBQST010000170.1:0-9205 GCA_038213625.1 Thermoflexales bacterium | reverse complement strand
CAATCCTGGCGTTTTGGTGGATTTTCGCATTCGTGATCCTTATTTTCGTGCCTATGGGGCGGGTCTCAGACTCGCCCCTACGGAAATCCAGCACAAAACAAGGCTGGAAATGAAGATTGCCACTTTTTGAGAATGCACCCCCCTGCGCCTTGCCACTGGCTATTTTTCATGAGTGCAATATGATAGCTCGCTATTGCGTTTGAAGATCCTTCTCTGCACTCCCATCAACTGCCGGCCCGGACACTATTGAATACCTCGGCGTAGCCATGTCGCAAGCATTCAAGCACTGTCGCAGGGCGCGGCAATGTGTTGTTTGCAGAAAGTCTTGAGATGGCTCTGAATCAGAATCAAAAACATCAGTCTCGAACTTAAGCATTTGCCGAACTTGTAATGGAGAAGACATTGAACGGTTCCCCCAACCTGATTGACAAGCCTGTTTTCCAATCCGTCGGACTGCCCCAAAAGCAAGGCTTGTATGACCCGCGCTTTGAGAAGGATGCTTGTGGCGTCGGCTTTGTCGTCAATATCAAAGGCGTGCGCTCGCACAGTGTGGTGCGCAAGGCGATGACGGTGCTGGTGAGCCTGAGCCATCGCGGCGCGTGTGGCTGCGAAGTGAACACGGGCGACGGGGCCGGCATCACCCTGCAATTGCCGCATGCGCTGTTCACAGCTGCTGCACACGAGTTGGGATTCGCGCTGCCCGAGCCAGGTGAATATGGCGTGGGCATGATTTTTCTGCCCAAGGACGCGACCTTGCGGGCCAGCTTCGAGAGCACCTTTGAACGCATCGTGGCCGAGGAAGGGCAGGTGGTGTTGGGCTGGCGCACGGTGCCGGTTGATAACCGTTCGTTGGGCGCAACCGCCATCGCCGGCGAGCCGTTCATTCGGCAGGTCTTCATCGGCCGGAATGCCGCGACCTTGCGTGGCACCGATGCACTGGCGTTTGAACGCAAACTGTATGTGATTCGCAAAAGCGCCGAGCACGCCATTCGCTACAGTGGCCAGCCGGATGCCAATCAGTTTTACATCGTCAGCCTGTCGAGCCGCACCATCGTCTACAAAGGCATGTTGCTGGCCGAACAGGTCGATGCTTACCTTCCTGATCTGGTGAACCCGGCCGTAGAGTCGGCCATTGCGGTGGTTCATTCTCGCTTCAGCACCAACACATTTCCCAGTTGGGAGCGCGCCCATCCGTATCGCTATCTGATCCACAACGGCGAGATCAACACGATTCGCGGCAATATCAACTGGATGTATGCGCGCCAATCTACGCTGAAATCCGAGCTATTTGGCGACGATCTGGCCAAGATCACTCAGCAGATCATCGACCCGGACGGCAGCGACAGCGCGCAGTTTGACAACGCCATGGAATTTTTGCATCTGGCCGGCCGGCCGTTGCACCATGTGGCGATGATGATGATTCCGGAGCCGTGGAGCAAGCACGAGACCATGTCCGAGGAGAAGCGCGCGTTCTACGAATACAACGCGACGCTGATGGAGCCGTGGGACGGCCCGGCCTCGATTGCATTTACCGACGGCAGCGTGGTCGGTGCCGTGCTCGACCGCAATGGCCTGCGCCCCTCGCGCTACTATGTGACCAAGGACGATCTGGTGGTGATGGCGTCCGAGGTCGGCGTGTTGGACGACGCCATTGCGCCTGAGGATGTGGTGTTGAAATCGCGACTGCAACCGGGCCGCATGTTTCTGGTGGACACACAGCAGGGTCGCATCATCAGCGACGATGAGATCAAGGACACGGCCGCGCGCGCCAAGCCGTATCGCCAGTGGCTGGCCGACAATCTGGTCGAGCTGGACGATCTGCCGACGCCGCCGGATTTGCCCAACGCCGAGGATCACGCCAGCGTCTTGCAGCGGCAGCATGTGTTTGGCTACACCTTCGAGACCCTGCGCACGTTGCTGTTGCCGATGGCGCGCAACGGCATCGAGGGCCTGGGCAGCATGGGCGATGACGCGCCGGTGGCGGTGTTGTCCGATCAGCCGCAGCTGCTGTATTCGTATTTTCGGCAGTTGTTTGCCCAGGTGACCAACCCGCCGCTCGACGCCATTCGCGAAGAGTTGATCACGGCCACCGACGTCATGATGGGCACCGAAGGCAATGTGCTGGAGGAGTTGCCCGAGAACGCCCGCCAGATTCGGCTCAAGAATCCGATTCTGACCAACGGACAATTGGCCAAGCTCGCCCACGTGAGTAAGCAGGGATTTAAGGCTCAAAAGCTGTCGATCCTGTTTCGCGTCAGTGAGGGCGCGGCCGGCATGGAGAAGGCGTTGGATCGGCTGTTTGCGCTGGCCGATGAGGCGATTGAGCAGGACGTCAACCTGTTTATCTTGTCCGACCGCGGGGTGGACAGCGAGTGGGCACCCATTCCGGCCCTGCTCGCCACGGCCGGCTTGCACCACCATCTCATTCGCCGCAAGACGCGCACGCGCTGCGCCATCGTGGTCGAGAGCGGTGAGCCGCGTGAGGTGCATCACTTCGCGTTGTTGCTCGGCTATGGCGCAACGGCGGTGAACCCGTATGTGGCCTATGAGTCGCTCTATGACATGGTGCAGCAGCGGCTGATCAGCGACGCGCCGTATGACAAAGCCAAGTATCAATATATGAAGGCCAGCCTGAAGGGCATTATCAAAGTGTGCTCGAAGATGGGCATCAGCACGCTGCAAAGCTACTGCGGCGCGCAAATCTTCGAGGCGCTAGGCTTGAATCAGGCGCTGGTCGACAAATACTTCACCTGGACGCCGACGCGGATCGAGGGCATCGGCCTGGAACAAATTTACGAGGAAGTTCGCCAACGGCATCAGCACGGCTTCCCGCCCCGCGAAGAGAAACCCGAGGTGCTGCCAGCGGGTGGGCAGTATCAATGGCGCGCCGAGAGTGAGCGCCATCTGTTCAACCCGCAGACGATTCACAAATTGCAATATGCCGTGCGGATGCGTGGCGGCGATATCGCGGCCAAGGGCTACAAGCTTTTCAAGGAGTATTCGACCCTGGTCAATGCCCAGGAGCGCGAGTTTTGCACATTGCGGGCGTTGCTGGATTTCAAATTTCCAACGGAGCCGGTGCCGCTTGATGAGGTGCAGCCGGCCAGCGAAATCGTCAAGCGCTTCAAGACCGGCGCGATGAGCTATGGCTCGATCAGCCAGGAAGCGCACGAGACGATGGCGATTGCGATGAACCGCATCGGCGGCAAGAGCAACACCGGCGAGGGTGGCGAAGACCCCGAGCGCTACCTCTGGACGAACGCGCTGGGCGACAGCAAAAACAGCGCCATCAAACAGGTGGCCTCGGCTCGCTTTGGCGTGACCAGCCTGTATCTCACCCAGGCCAAAGAGCTGCAAATCAAGATGGCTCAGGGTGCCAAGCCGGGTGAGGGCGGCCAGTTGCCGGGCGCAAAGGTCTATCCGTGGATCGCGAAAACGCGCCACTCCACGCCGGGTGTGGGCCTGATTTCGCCGCCGCCGCATCACGATATTTACTCGATCGAGGATCTGGCCGAGTTGATTCATGACTTGAAGAATGCGAATCATCTGGCTCGCATCAGTGTGAAACTGGTGAGCGAAGTCGGCGTGGGCACGGTCGCGGCCGGCGTTGCCAAGGGCCATGCCGATGTGATTCTGATCTCGGGCCACGACGGCGGCACCGGCGCGTCGCCGCAATCGAGCATCAAACATGCGGGCCTGCCGTGGGAACTGGGTTTGGCCGAGACCCATCAGACGCTGGTGCTGAACAACCTGCGCAGCCGGGTGGCGATTGAGACCGATGGTCAACTCAAGACTGGGCGCGATGTGGCGATTGCGGCATTGTTGGGGGCCGAGGAGTTTGGTTTTGCCACCACGGCCCTGGTCAGCATGGGTTGCATCATGATGCGGGTGTGCCATCTGGATACCTGCCCAGTCGGCGTGGCCACCCAGAACCCCGAGTTGCGCAAGAACTTTGTCGGCAAGCCCGAGGACGTGACCAACTTCATGTTCTACATTGCCGAGGAGCTGCGCGAATACATGGCCAGGCTCGGTTTCAGGACTATCGACGAGATGGTCGGCCGGGTGGATCGGTTGGAGTCGCGCCACGTGCAGGAACACTGGAAGGCCAGCGGCATCGACCTCTCGGCGCTGCTGTGGGAGCCGCAGGTGGGGGCCGATGTGGGCCGCACCTGCCAGATCGCGCAGGATCATGGCCTTGAGAAAGCGCTGGACCGGACGGCGCTGTTGGCGCTGGCGGAGCCGGCGCTGCAACGGGGCGAGAAAGTCTGTGCCACACTCAAGATTCGCAATGTCAACCGGGTGGTCGGCACGATGGTGGGCAGCGAGATCACCCGCAAGTGTGGGCCGAATGGCATGCCCGATGACACGATACATTTTCACTTTCAGGGTTCGGCCGGCCAGAGCTTTGGCGCATTCATCCCACCTGGACTGACCCTTGAGTTAGAGGGCGACGGCAATGACTACTTCGGCAAAGGCCTGTCGGGTGGGAAGTTGATCGCGTATCCGGCCAAGACCAGCACCTTCAAGGCCGAGGACAACACCATTATCGGCAATGTGGCCTTATATGGCGCGACCCATGGTGAGGCCTATATCAGCGGACTTGCGGGCGAGCGTTTTGCCGTGCGCAATTCGGGCGCGGACGCGGTGGTTGAAGGCGTCGGCGATCACGCGTGCGAGTACATGACCGGCGGGCGGGTGGTGGTGCTTGGCGCGACCGGCCGCAACTTCGCGGCAGGCATGTCGGGTGGAACCGCCTATGTGCTCGACTGGGACGGCAACTTCCGCTCGCGGGTGAACCGAGAGATGGTGAGCTGCGAATTGCTGGACGATGACAAGGAACTCATCGGTGTGAAGCAATTGATTCAGCGGCACGCCCAATACACGGGCAGCGAACTGGCCCAGCAGGTGCTGAACAACTGGGATGCGCTACTGCCGAAGTTTGTGCGGGTGTTGCCGCACGACTACCAGCGCATGTTGGCGGCAATCGCCCAGGTCGAAGCCGATGGATTGAGTGGAGAAGAAGCGGTGATGGCCGCGTTTGAGATTAATAAGCGGGATTCCTCTCGCGTAAGTGGTAACTAAGCATGGCAAAGCCAACAGGATTTCTTGAGTTTGCGCGCGAGCTGCCGGCGGAACGCGATCCAATTTTGCGCGTCAATGACTTTGATGAGTTTCACCTGCATCTGGAGGACAAGCGGCTGCAGCAGCAGGGCGCGCGCTGCATGGATTGCGGCATTCCGTTTTGCCACACCGGCCAGTTGATGAATGGGATGGCCGCGGGTTGCCCAGTCAACAATCTGATCCCCGAGTGGAATGATCTGGTGTATCGCGGCATGTGGCGCGAGGCGCTGATGCGGCTGCACCTGACGAATAACTTTCCTGAGTTCACGGGCCGAGTCTGTCCGGCTCCGTGCGAAGGCTCGTGCACGCTCGGCATCAACAATCCACCCGTAACGATCAAGAACATCGAGTTCTCGATAGTGGAGAAGGGCTTTGAGGAAGGTTGGATCGTGCCGCAGCCGCCGGCCGAACGCACCGGCAAAAAGGTGGCGGTGGTGGGGTCGGGGCCGTCGGGACTGGCCTGCGCGGCCCAGCTCAACCAAGCCGGCCACTGGGTGACCGTGTTCGAGCGCGCCGATCGCATCGGCGGCCTGCTGATGTATGGCATTCCCAACATGAAGCTGGACAAGGAGCAGGTGGTGCAGCGCCGGGTCGACCTGCTGCAAGCCGAGGGCGTGCGCTTCAAGACCGGCATCGAAGTGGGCAAGGATTTGCCGGTGGACAGCTTGCGCAAGGACTTCGACGCCGTGGTGTTGTGCGGCGGCGCGACCAAGCCGAATGACCTGCCGGCACCGGGCCGCGAACTAGCCGGCATTCACTTCGCCATGGATTTTCTGCGCGGCAATACGAAGAATCTGCTGGACACGCGCAACGGTGGTCCGGCCTATGACCGCTTTATCTCGGCCAAGGACAAGGACGTGATCGTGATCGGCGGTGGCGACACCGGCACCGATTGTGTGGGCACGTCGTTGCGCCACGGCTGCCGCAGTCTGGCCCAGTTTGAAATTGTGCCGCGCCCGCCGAATGAGCGCACGGCCGACAACCCGTGGCCGCAATGGCCGCGGGTGTACAAACTCGACTACGGCCAGACCGAAGCCTCGGCGCGCTTTGGGGCCGATCCGCGCACGTATCAAATCTCAACGAAGAAGTTTATTGGCGACGAGAACGGACATGTCAAGGAATTGCACACGATCAAGGTCGAGATGAAGTGGGCGGACGGCCGCATGCAATTCATCGAGATTCCGGGCAGCGACGAATACTGGCCGGCCCAACTGGTGTTGCTGGCGATGGGCTTCCGAGGCCCCGAAGATCAACTCATTGAGCAACTGGGTGTGGCGCGCGATCCACGCAGCAATGTCAAGGCCGATCACGGTGCCTTCAAAACCAGCGTGGACGGCGTGTTTGCGGCCGGCGATATGCGGCGCGGGCAGAGCCTGGTGGTGTGGGCGATCAACGAAGGGCGGGGTGCCGCGCGCGAGGTGGATCGCTGGCTGATGGGCGCGACGAGTTTAGCGTAGGCGGGACGTTGCTACTTCGGTGGCGCGAGATTGCTCATGCACCACGGGTAAGTTCACCTTGCTTTTTGCTGGAGCTATACATGGGATCTGGCCAGCAACCCAATCGGTGCAATCGCAGTGCATCACGCGCAAATCGAACATAGGCTCAAAGCAACGAGATTCGATGGGCCATTGGACAATGCGTGCATCAGTAGTTGCAGACTCAGTAGTTAAAAATCCTGGTCAAACACAGCGGCCCAGTCGTCGGAACGGATTTGGACAGAATGACAAAATGAACAAAATACACTAATTTTCAGTGCGTCTGATTCTGTAAATTCTGTCATTCTGTCCAAAATCTGTTCTGCCTGAACAATGACTTTTAACTACTGAGTCTAAAATAATGAAAGGAAAGCCTGCGTTTTCACTGATCCACAAACTTTTGCGCAAAGGGGACTGCCTAGCTTTAGCTGGCAGGGGAATTTGCGCATCCTATTAATTGTAGAACTGATGAGCAAAACGGATCATTGCGCAGCGGAAGGTGTCAAGGGCTTTCGATTGTGAACGGCGCTTTTGTTAAGTAAGTGGCCAAAAGTTCTCATCCTCTCCTCCGGCGTCGTTCCCTGAGCGGAGCCGAAGGGAATGGGCTCAGTGCAGCCTGGGTGGCTGAGCGGTCGCCTCTGAGGCGCTCGAAGCCACCAGGACGACGGGAGCATCAGAACTTTTGGCGACCTGCTTAGCCGCATTGGGATACACCCTGTCTGGAGTGTTTCTGCTGATCAGGCTGGGTTGGCAATTCATTCGCCGCGAGACTTAGCGACTGAAGACCGTTTGGTCGACTAAATCTTTTCTCGCGTGGTATGGATCTGGGATCCCGGTGTAGGCCTTTTGCGTTAAAAACAGTGCAAATTCATGCCAAAAGTGTTTGGTTGGTGATGCCGTGCATAGCTGGCATGGTGTTGCTCATATTCAGATCGTCCTTTATTACTTTACAAAAAGGTTGATTTTCAGGGCATTTTCAATGCTAGGTGTTAAAAAATCTCGGCAAAGCTGAATAGCATTCATGTGAAAGCCTTGCTCGGTATAAATATTCATCCGTATCAATATCGTAGAGATCGCGTTGCATCGTTCAGAAGGATGAGTAGGTAATTGGCGACCAATGGGTTAGCCATGCCCAAAACCAATCCTTTCTATTCCAAAGCCGATACTGTTACGGGTCTATCTGGTCAATCAACTCATCATTCATCAATCGTTTCGCTTACTACATTACATGTTTTTTTGTTGATCAGCATCCTGATTCAGAGTATTGGTATCACTCGGCCGGCTTTGGCCCAAATGAGATCCAATGCACCAATCGGTAACCCTTTGGTTTTGGCATCGGCGGTCACCTCGATATCGCGCACTTCTACGTCCATACCTCAATTGGACACAACAAACAGAGCGGCAGATATGCCGTGGATCCATGATCGTGAGCCGACCGACAACCCCGCTTACAGCCGGATTCTCGATGACAACCACATGATGGCGATGATGCCGGTCATTGGTCGGCAACTCGCTTCAGGACAGGGGACTGCGACGGTTGTGCAGGTGAGCAATCTATTGGTGGAAGACCACGTTCTCAATGGGCAAGCCGCGGTGGCAACTTTGTTACTGGAGCCTATCAATGCAATCTTGTTGCGTGCCCCAGTGACTGTGAGTTTGAACTTTCCGTTGGGGGTGGACTATGTGGTTGGATCGATGTCGCAACCGTCTACCGCCTCAACTCACATTAGCTATAACCCAGCCACTCGCCAGTTAAGCGTGGCGAACATCCATTTGAATCCTGGTGGACCAACTGCTTACACCTATCGCCTTACCGTCAATGCGCCCACCACACCCGTCAATCTCGAGATTCATATTCAGACCACGGCCTCGGCACACTATGAATATCGAGTGAGGCCCAGCGTGCTGCGCGTCGGCCAATCTATGCCCCCACAGACCATCACCCCGAGTGGCGGGGTATACATGCTAGGTCAGGGTCGTGTGACCCTTACATTTCCGCCCAATGCCGTGGCGCGCAGCACCACTATTACCGGTGTGGAATATGCGGATTCGCCAATCGAACCAGGTCAGATTGGCCATGCCGTGTTGTTTGAGGTGTTTCCGGCGATGACCTTCAAATATCCGGTAACAGCGCAAATAGATTTGCGCGGGTTGGTGATCACTGAGTCACTTGCGCCGGGCCAATGGCCACGTCTGGATCATGTGCATACTCAACCCATCACGCGTGTTGCAACGGTTGGTATCGCCACAGAGATTGCCCAGTTGCGCGACGAGGTGCCGGCGACGTTTGATGCGGCTGCTGGCATGCTGACGGCTCAGCTGACTCACTTCTCCACCTACGAGGCTGGAGTGAATCACACCGCTCCCGTGCCGTGGAAGTTCGAGACGAACCTGGGTAGTGTCAACGCCTTTCGCGGTGCCGCGACGGTGGGATATGCTTTCAATGTGCCGAAAATGCAGGATGGGCTTCAACCCGCCTTGTCGGTGCAATATTCTAGCGCAGCGGCCGACCAAGGCACCACAAACTCCGCTGGCCCTGGATCCGATGGGCCTGGCCTGGGATGGAGCTTCGACAATCCACAAGTCACGCGCCGCGTAAAGGCAGAAAC
>JBBQST010000169.1:0-9223 GCA_038213625.1 Thermoflexales bacterium | reverse complement strand
GCATCATGGCTCAAACAGTGCGAACCATTTCGATTCGCGCCTACGGCGAAGGCAGCACCCTCAAGCTGGATGTGCCCGCTGATACACCTGCATCAGCACTGTGGGCCTTGCGCACCCAGACCAGCCTGACGTTGCGCGGAGCCAGTGAAGACAGCGAGGCCGCGCTCACGCCCATCAGCCAACGGCCCGGCACCGCAGACGGTGGCACCGCATTTGTGGGCACCGGCTTTGTGATGCAGCGCAGTTTGAACTTGAATGCCGTACGCTGCACACCGGCAGGAGATCGCACCGATTGCAGCGCCGTCGCCCGCTGGGTGGCCTTTCGCGAAGCCGGCACCCCCAGCCTGACCCAGTGGATTTTCTGGTTGCGCGGTGACATTGCCGCGCTCGCCAGTGGCAGCCGTTAAGAGACTCTGGTTATTGGCTGCTAGCAGCTAGCCGCTAGCAGCCAATAACCCTCCATTAATTAACAACACACAGCAAACCATGCAGAAACAAATCTCAATCTATGAAGAAGGCCGCGCACCACGCGAGAGTTGGCTGGACCGGCCATTGCTGGCCAGCGTCACGTGGGAGCAGGTGCTCTACGTCGCCTTCATCCTCATCGCCATTGTGTCGCGCTTGTACGACCTGGGCGTGCGGGTGATGAGCCACGATGAGAGCCTGCACACCTATTACAGCTACAACCTGGTGATGGGCCGCGGCTTCCAGCACACCCCGCTGATGCACGGGCCGTTCCTGTTCCACATCACCGCGCTCAGCTACTTTCTGTTTGGCGACAGCGACTTTACGGCCCGGTTGCCGATGGCCCTGCTCGGCATTCTGATGGTGGCGCTGCCGTGGTTCTTTAGGCGCTGGCTGGGCCGCACGGGTGCGTTGATCACATCGTTCGCGTTTCTCATCTCGCCATCGATTTTGTATCACAGCCGCTACATCCGTCAGGAGCAGAGTATTTTGATCTGGTCGTTGCTGACGGCGCTGTTCGTGTGGCGCTATCTGGAAGGCCGCAACTGGCGCTGGCTGATCGGCCTTACCATCGTGCTGGCGCTGCATGCGACAGACAAATCCACCTCGTTTTTGAACGTGGCGATGTATGTGATTTTTCTAGCGCCGCTGGCTTTGTGGGAGCTATATCACTGGCGCAAAAACCGGCGCGACTGGCTGAATCTAATTTTCTTCGGCGCGGCGCTGGCGGCCCTACTGGTGCTGGTCAGCGCGTTATATGCCGCGCTCGGCACCTGGCTGGCCGGCGCAATGGGGCTGAAAGACGTGGCTGTGGGTGTGAACACGATCGTGCTCAGCCTGGATCGGCAGGAGCTGTTGTTTATTGGCATCCTGCTGGCCATCTCAGTGCCGCTGGTGGTGGCGATGGCGTATCTGCTGCGCGCCACCTTTGGCAAGTGGCTGGCCGAGGCGACGGTGGCCGCACCCTCGTTAAACGTGGTGTTGGTCATGGTCGTGACCACATTGTTCATGGGCTCGGCGGCTTTGCTCATCGTGCTCAACCGCTTCTGGCATCGCATTGCCGGGGCCGATCTGGTCGAGATCAGTTTGCTCGGCTCGATGAACAACCTGTCCAACAATGCCCAGGTGGTCACGGTCATGTTCGCCATCTCATTCGCGCTGATTGCGATAAGCGTCGCAATCGGCGTGGTCTGGAACTGGCGGCGTTGGGCCGTTTACATCGCCGTGTTCATCGGCGTCACCCTGCCCCTGTTCACGACGTTGTTCACCAACGGCGCTGGCGTGGGCTCGGGCTACGTGGGCATGCTGGGCTATTGGATGGCCCAGCACGATGTGATGCGCGGAAGTCAGCCGCCGTATTACTACTTCCTGATCGTGCCGCTATATGAGTATCTGGTGGTGATTGGCGCTGCGTGCGCGGTGACGTATATGGCCTATCAGGGCTTCAATGGGCTGCGGGCGAAGCCAGTGGCTGTGGTGCCTGTGACGGATGAGGCATCAGATCCGTCTACGTCTACGTCTACGTCTACGTCTACGTCTACGTCTACGTCTACGTCTACGAAAACGTATACGTCCGCGTCCACCATGTCCAGACTCTTCGCCATCTTCATGGTGTGGTGGATGGTCGCGACCTGGGCCATCTACAGCATCGCCGGCGAGAAGATGCCGTGGTTGACCGTGCACTTTGCGTTGCCGATGGCGATGCTTACCGGCTGGTTCCTGCAACGCGTCGTCAACGGCGAGGTCATGGCCCAGTTCCGGCATCGCAAAGGCTGGCTGGCTCTCGGGCTCTCCCTGCTGGGTGTGGTGCTGATCGGGCGGGCGCTTTCCGTATTGGGCGGCATGGATTTGAGCAGCGGCGCGCCGACCCAAATCTTTGGCTTCATCGGCAATCTGCTCGTCGTGGCCGTTGGGCTGGCGCTGGTGTTCTATGCGCTGGGCCGGCTTGTTGCGCCGGGCACCCTTGCGCGCCTGCTGACCGTCTCAGCCTTCGCAGTGCTGTCGGTGTTGACCATTCGCACCGCCATCATGGCCAGCTACATCAACTACGACTACGCCAGGGAGTTTCTGTTCTACGCCCACGGCGCACCCGGCGTCAAAATCGCATTGGACCAGATTGATGATCTGAGCAAACGGCTGGGTGGCAAAGAGCCGCTCAGCATCGGCTACGACAGCGACACGAGCTGGCCGATGAGCTGGTATATGCGCAGCTACCCCGGCCAGCGCTTCTACGGTGAAGCCCTGCCCGACGACTTCGCCAACATGCAGGTGATTCTGCTGGGTGACGGCAATCCGCGCCGCAGCGACAACGAGCAAAAGCTGGCCGGCCAGTATGTCAAGTTCGATTACATGCTGGTGTGGTGGCCGATGCAGGACTACTACGACCTGCACAAGAGCGCGCAGGAGTCGCAATTTGGGGCCGATGGCCTGACTCGCATTCGCTACATGCTGAGCACGCCACGGACGCGCGAGGCGCTCTGGCAGATCATTCTCAACCGCAATTTTCAGCCATATGGCGAGCTTTTCAACCGGCGCGATCTCACGCCAGACAACTGGTCGCCGGGGCATCGCTTTGATCTATATGTGCGCAACGATGTAGCGACGCAGGTGTGGGATTACCGCGTGGGCCAGGTGGCCGGCGCACCGGCTCCGGCCGCAGTCGCGCCGGTGGTCAATCGCGTGGAGAGCCCATCCATGATCGCGTTCTCGCCAGATGGTGCGCGCTATGTCATCGACCACAAGGGCAACCGCGTGTTCGAGCTGGATGCGAGCAACAATATCCTGCGCAGCTTCGGCGGCTTTGGCGGCGGCGTGGGCAAGTTCAATGACCCGTGGGGTCTGGCCGTGGCCAATGATGGCAGCATCTTCGTCGCCGACACGTTCAATCACCGCATCCAAAAGTTCGACCGCGACGGCAACTTCATCAGCACCTGGGGCAAGCCGGGTATGAGCGATGCAGCCGGCGTTGGACAGGACACGGTGTTCTTCGGCCCGCGCGACATCAAGATCGACAGCAACGGTAACTTCCTAGTCAGCGACACCGGCAACAAGCGCATCCAGGTGTTCGATGCTGATGGCAACTTTCTGGCCCAAATCGGCAAGGCCGGCGCGGGCGATGGCGAGTTTAATGAGCCGGTAGGCATTGCGCTGGACGCAGCAGGCAACATCTACATTGCTGATACATGGAACAAACGCATTCAGGTGTTCGATCCCACCTACAAGTTCCTGCGCAAATTCGATGTGGCCGCGTGGCAGGGTATGGACCCGAACGTGCTGCAATCGGTGGAAAATAAGCCTTATCTGGCCATCAACAGCGACACGCTCTACGTCAGCAGCCCACGCGGCGGCCAGGTGCTGGCCTACTCACTCGCAGGGCAGTTGCAGCCGCTGGCCGACGTAAGCTTCAATCCCAACGACTGGCCGACCGGTCTGGCCGTGCGCGACAATATGCTGTATGTGACCAACGCCGCGAATGGTCAGGTGTCTGCGTTTGTGCTGGGAGCAGCGCCGAAGTAAGAGGAGATCGGAGACGACAGACAGAGGACGACGGACGACTCACTAAGCCATCCGTCGTCCTCCGTCTGTCGTCTCTTCTCAATCAGTGCTCGTGTTGACAACTAAGAACAGACGTTCTAACCTTCGTGCAAGGAGACAGACAACATGCAAACTGATCTGCATCATTTTCAAATCAATGTTCGCTCGGCAAATTTGCCTTTCTACAAAGACTTGTTCCACTTCCTGGGGTGGAACGAGATCTATGGTGATAGCAACATGCTCGGCGTCGTCGGCACAGGCGGCGTGAGTCTGTGGTTCGCGGGAAACGCCAAAGAGGTTGCTAACGACTATGACGGCCCCGGCATGAACCATATTTCCATCGGAACCAAAACGCAGGGCCAAGTGGATGAGGCATCGGCCTACCTCAAAGAACACGGCGTGGAATGGCTGTTTGAAACGCCGCGGCATCGGCCCGATTTTGTGTCGAACGATGGCAACACCTACTATCAGGTCATGTTCGAGTCGCCGGATCGCATCCTGTTCGAGGTGGTCTACACCGGCCTGAAGTCTGCATAAGGCCCGGCCAAAATCGGTCAAGGCTTGAGCAACCGCATTTTGTAAATTCTGATTTGAACGACAATCCATCCTATGTCTCCAACAATGATTGACGGTGGATTACCCAGGACGATGCCGGCGGTGGTGTGCCACGGCCCGCGCGACTATCGACTCGAAGAGATGGCCGTGCCTGTGGCGGGGCCGGAGGAAGTGATCGTGCGGGTGCAACAGGTTGGCATCTGTGCCAGTGACTTGAAGTGCTATCTGGGCGCGGCGCTGTTCTGGGGCGATGCGCACCGCGAAGGGTACTGTCAGGCACCGGTGGTGCCGGGTCATGAGTTCATCGGCGAGGTCGTGGCGCTGGGTGAGGGCGCGGCCGAGAAGTATGGTCTCGCGCTCGGCGACAGTGCCATCAGCGAGCAGATTGTGCCGTGTTGGAAATGCCGCTTTTGCCAGCGCGGCCAATACTGGATGTGCCAGGACGGCGATGTGTATGGCTTTCGCAAGCGCGCATTTGGGGCGATGGCGCCATACATGAAGTTCCCTCGCAACGCGATTAATCACAAAGTCCCCAAAGATTTGCGGCCCGAGCACGCCGTGTTTATCGAGCCGCTCTCGTGCAGTATTCATGCCGTGCAACGCGGCGATATTGAATTTGGCGATGTGGTGGTGATTGCGGGTGCCGGCCCGCTGGGGCTGGGCATGGTGGCAGCCGCGCGTATGAAATCGCCGGGGCTGCTGATAGCCGTGGACCTCGATGATAAGCGACTGGAAGTGGCCAAACGCTGTGGGGCCGATCTGGGTTTGAACCCGCGCAAGGTGGATGTGGTGAGCGAAGTGCGCGCGCTGACCGAGGGCTACGGCTGTGATGTCTATATCGAAGCCACCGGCCATCCCGCCGCTGTGGAACAGGGTTTGCACATGATTCGCAAGCTCGGCACCTTCGTCGAATTCAGCGTCATGCGCGAGCCAGTCACCGTTGACTGGACGATTATTGGCGACACCAAAGAACTGAATATTCACGGCGCGCACCTCGGTCCCTACTGCTACCCCATCGCCATCGACATGCTGCGCAAAGGACTATTGCCGATGGACGAGATCATCAGCCACCAGTTGCCGCTGGCGCAGTTTCAGGCCGGGATTGATCTGGTCGAGGCCGGGAATAAATCGGTGAAGGTGACGTTGGTGCCGTAGTGAGAGAGGTCGCATGGCCGCAGACACCAAAAGCAATCTCTACAAAAGGTCGCGGACTAGAATATCTGAGCGAGAGTGGCGCGCACTCAATGCATTCTTTGTAACGATTGAGGAACCAGCACAGAACGAACTCTATGCGTCAGGTGACCACTACACGCTCGCTCTTAAGTTGAGAATGTTGGGCTTTCAGCCGCCCAACAACGCGATTGATGTATACGAACTGGCAGAGGCCATTATATTAGCGGGATGGGATGGAGATGGACGAACAAACTACTAGCAACGTGATGTCCATGAATGTGGTTCCTGACGGCATTCCTGCATGGCTGTCTTACACAGAGCATCGGCAGCTTAAAACATTAATTCTTGCCCTTGACGACGGAGGCCCATCAGCAATCGCCGCATTGTGGGGCTTCCTCGTCAACGTGTCTAAGCTCAAATTACCAGCCAATGCCAGTGATGAGGTTGTGAGATTCAATGCCTACACACTCATGCGCAGAGGCTACATCGTGGAGTCATTAACTGAGGCTGAATATCTCGCGCTCAAGGTGCTCTATTTGCAGGCAGAGCCTACAGACGTGGACGACATGGACCTGCATGAGACCGGCACCCACCGCGCGCTCTACAACATGCTCACACGAACATTTGGGTTTGAGGTCGAAGCGGGACGCGGACCGGTCTGGCGGCGAGCGCAGAAGCTGCTAAATCACAATGGGCCATCATTCGAACGAACGACCTAGCCCTGTGATGCCTGAGTCACTGAACAAATTTTTTGCTGCGTGTGAGCCATCAGTTGCCGCTGGCGCAGTTTCAGGCGGGGATTGATCTGGTCGAGGCCGGCAATAAGTCGGTGAAGGTGACATTGGTGCCGTGACGCAAAACGGTCGCAGAAGAATTTAGATGCTCGGCCTGACGAATGATTTCACGATATCGATGTAGCCATCTACAATCCCAGCATGACCCCGTCTAACAAGAACACTTCGGTTCCCTGGCACCACGGCCCCTCGTGGTTGTGGCTGCTATCGTTTGTCATCTGCATTGCCGGCGACTATGTGATTGGTAAGTGGGTGCTATTGCCGTTGTGGGTCAGCGGCTTCTACCTCGGCATGGTCGTGATCGATTTGTTTACGTACCCCATGTTGGAGCGCTGGCGCAAATGGTTGCGCAACCGCGGCGTCAAAGCGTGGTACTTCGTCGAGGTGGGGTTGATGTGGATCGGCACCGGTGTCATCCTGGTGCTGCTGATTCCCTGGTGGGTGGATTGGACCTGGAACGGTTCACAGGTCTTGCAAATCATTGGCGGCATTGGTGTGGCCGTGTCGGTGGGCATTGCGACCTGGGCATGTGGTCAGATGGGCTGGGCGCGGCTGCTGTTTGCGCCGGCGCTATTTCCACCGGGCCAGGGTGCCGAAGAAAATAACCTGCCGCAACGTCTGGTGGTCTCCGGCCCCTATCGCTATGTGCGCAACCCCTTGTATGTCACCGATATGACCGTGATCGCATCCACGGCCCTGCTCACCCAAAACGGCCTGGTGGTCATCACGCTGATCGCGTATGTGATTCAACTCGTCTTGCAACTGCGGCTGGAGGAGCGCGAGTTGCGCCAGCGCTTTGGCGCGGCGTACGAGCGGTATCTCAAGGCCGTACCCCGTTTTGTGCCGCGGCTGACACCAGTGGAGCCGGGTGAAATTTACGGCGAGTAGATGCAGCAATGGAATGGAGTTGCGATGTGAGGTCTTACAAATCTTCAAGCGAAGCCGTCTCGCGATTCAATTTTGCGCGGTCCGCTTCCGATAAAGGTATCGACTGCTATTGAGCCCGCAAGGTGTTCGCACGCTCAGCCTCATTCAGCACCTCTAACAAATGCGCGGCAACTGCTCGCCAATCTGCATCGGCACCACACGCGTGGTGCCCAGCGTGGTGCGCGCCGCAACCACGCCGGCATGCGCGTCTGTCACCCGCCCAATGATGGCGGCGTGTTGCCCCAGCGGGTGCGCGCGCATCCGTTCCAGCAACGGCTCAGCCCACTCCGCAGGCACAATCGCCACCAACTTGCCCTCGTTGGCCACATAGACCGGGTCCATCCCCAGCATCTCGCAAGCCGCGCGCACCGACGCGGCCACCGGCAGTCTGGCATCTTCGATGAGGATGCCCACACCAGAAGATCTGGCGATTTCATTCAAGGTCGAGGCGAGGCCGCCGCGTGTAGGGTCGCGCAGCACATGAATATCACGAGTGATTTCGAGCAAGGCTGCTACCAACCCATTTAATGGGGCTGTGTCGCTTTCGATCAACGTCTCAAATGACAACCCTTCGCGCACGCTCATGATGGCCATGCCGTGCGTGCCGATCTCGCCGCTCACCAGGACCACATCGCCAGGTCGCGCACACGCCGGCCCAATCTCAATGCCATCGGGCACCAGACCGATGCCGCTGGTGTTGATGTAGACGCCGTCGCCGTGGCCTCGATCGACCACTTTGGTATCGCCGGTCACCAGCTTTACGCCTGCTGCGCCTGCGGCCCGGCCCATTGAAGCCGCGATGGTGCCCAACTGATCCAGCGGCAGCCCCTCCTCCAAAATGAAGCCCGTGCTCAGATACAAGGGTCGCGCACCCATCATCGCCAGATCATTCACCGTGCCGTTTACGGCCAGATCGCCAATATCGCCACCTGGAAAGAACAGCGGCCGCACCACAAACGAATCCGTCGAGAAGGCCAGTCGCATGCCCGGCGCGCTCAAAATCGCGGCGTCGCCCAGACCGGCTGCAGCCGCATATTGAAACGCCGGCAAGAACAAATGCTCGACCAGATCAGCCGAGAGTTTGCCGCCGCCGCCATGGCCCATGACGATGTTGGGATAATCGCGCAACGGCAGCGGGCAGGTCCAGCTAGTTAAATCGGCCATAGTTGTAATACGCCGCGCACGCGCCCTCACTGCTCACCATGGTCGCGCCCAGTGGTTTGGCCGGGGTGCACTGCTTGCCAAATGCCGGGCATTGGTTGGGTTTGATGTGACCGCGCAACACGTCGCCACTACGGCACAGCGCAGACTCCTGGGTGTGAATATCGCCCACTGCAAATTTGGCCTCGGCGTCCCAATCTCGATACTCGCTGCGCAGGCGCCAGCCGCTGTTGGGGATCGAACCAATGCCGCGCCATTTGCGATCCGTCACCTCAAAGACCGATTCAATCATCTGCTGCGCGACCAGATTTCCCTCGGCCTGGACCGCGCGGGCATACGCATTCTCGACCTCGGCCCGGCCCGATTCCAGTTGCTGCACCGCCAGCCGAATCCCTTCCAGCAAGTCCAACGGCTCAAACCCCGTGACCACAATCGGCACACCATATTGCTTGGCCAGCGGCGCGTATTGCCAAGTGCCCATCACGCTGCACACATGGCCCGCCGCCAAAAACGCCTGCACCCGGTTCAGCGGTGCGTCCATGATGGCGCTGATGGCCGGCGGCACCAGCACATGCGACACCAGCATCGAGAAATTGGGGATGCGCTGCTGGCGG
>JBBQST010000168.1:0-9252 GCA_038213625.1 Thermoflexales bacterium | reverse complement strand
TGGGCGCCCACGAGTTCATCCTCAAGGCGCCGGAGGGCTACGAAACCCAGGTGGGCGAGAACGGGGTCAATCTGAGCGTGGGCCAGCGTCAGTTGATTTCCTTTGCCCGGGCCCTGCTGGCGGATCCCCGCATCCTGATCCTGGACGAGGCCACCAGCAGCGTGGACACTCGCACCGAACAATTGATTCAGAAGGCGCTGGCCCAGTTGCTCAAGGGCCGCACCAGCTTCGTGATCGCCCACCGGCTCAGCACCATTCGCGATGCCGATCTGGTGCTCGTGGTCATGGACGGCCAGATCATCGAGCGCGGCAACCACGACCAGTTGCTCAAAATCAACGGCGCATATGCCGATCTCTACCGCCGCCAGTTCCGCATCATGGAGACGAACCCAGACGCCGCGAAGGCAAGCTAAGGCAAGCCGTTTTGGCAGGGACATCCGGCAGATGTCTGCCTTTTCATATCGGTTTTGCAAGCCTCAGCCGCAAGCTGAGGCTTTGCTTTGTCAGGTGCAAAAAGCGAAAAAGAACACTTGTTCTGGGATAATAGGGTTCACGAAACGGACAATTGGAGGCACCCATGAAGCGATATTTAACTGGCCCGGCCAGCACCGGCAAAACCACTCAACTCACCCAACAATTGGTGAGCCTGATTACGTCCGGCACCCGCCCGGACCGCATTCTGGTGGTGGTGCCGCAGTTGCAACAGGGGCAGCGCTTTCGGGTCGCGCTGGCCCAGGCACGCGGCAACACGCGCGGCGAGCCGCAAATCGGCACCCTGTATGGCCTGGCCCAGCAGCATGTGAGCCTGTTCTTCCCACTGATCGCGGCCGAGGTCGGGTTTGCCGGCCATGCGCAGGAGCCCACGTTTATCAACGTTGAGGCCGCCCAGTTCTTTCTCAACCAGATCATCCAGCCGCGCATGGGCGATTTTGACGACCTCAAAATGTACCGGCCGCGCATGCTCAGCCAGATTCTGGACAGCATGAACAAGGCCGCGCTGAATGGCTATGCGCTGACTGAGCTGGCCCCACGGCTGAGCGCGGCCTGGTCGGGCAACGCCAGCCGCCTGACCAGTTACCAGCGCATGCAAGATGCCGCGCTGGCCTACCGCGACTACTGCCTGGGACACAACCTGCTCGACTTCTCGTTGACCATGCACGTGTTCACGCGGCATCTGCTACAGGCCAGGTCGTACCAGGATTACGTGGCCGCCAAATACCGGCATGTGCTGGCCGACAACATCGAGGAGGGCACGCCGGCGCTGCACGACTTTTTGGGGCTGGTGCTGCAAACCGCCGACACGGCTGTGCTGGTCGAGGACGATCCGGGCGGCTACCGGCTCTTCCTTGGCGCAGATGTGCAGTCGGCGCGCTCACTGCGAACGCGGTTCGAGCCCGACGAGATCGAGCACATCCCAGCGCACAGCAATCCCTCACCCATCGCGGCATTTGGCACGGCGTTGATGCAACAGTTCACGCCCCAAGCAGGCCCACGCAGGCCGCAACCCCTGCTCAAATCGTCGTCGTCCCCGAGCGCCTGCAATGACACCATTAACCCCATCGAAACCGGCTCGGTGAAATATTGGGTGCAGCAGATCGACTGGGTGGTGGCGCGTATTTTGCAGCAGGTGGAGGCCGGCATCGCCCCCAACGACATTGCCGTGATGGCGCCCTATGTCGAGGATGTGTTGCGCTTCGAGCTCAATGAACGGTTGCAGCCGCACGGCATCGGCGTGCGCTCGCTACGGCCCTCGCGCCCACTGTTCGATCATCCCGTCACGCGGGCGATGGCGACGTTTGCGCGGCTGGCCAACCCACATTGGGAGCAGCTCGTGTCCGGCACCGAGCTGGCGCGGGCGCTGTCCATTTGCATCGAGAATCTCGATGTGATTCGGGCGCAGCTGATTGCAGAAGCGGCATTGCGGGTGGCGCCGAATGCACTGCCGCCGCTGGAGGATGCGGCCGTGTGGAACCGCATTGGCCCGCGCTTTCAGGTCCCCTACGCGCAATTACAGCAGTGGCTGGAGCCGTGGCGGCATCGCTCGCTGGCCCAGCTCAGCGCGTCGCGCAACGTGGTGTATGGGCAAACATCGGTGGGCGTGTCCTCGACCGAAATTCTGGCCAATGATTTGCCGCCATTGGATGTGTTCTGGCAACACCTGTTCACCGAGATGTTGTCGCAGCCCGGCTTTCGATTTAGTTCCGAGGTCGTGCCGAGCACCGATATCAATCCCGTGCCAGAAGGCGCGCAAGATGGCGCGATTGTGTGCGACCGGCTCATTCGCTCGGCGCGCCAGTTTCGCGAGGTGTTCGAGGATGCCGGCATTGCCGAGGTCGAGTCCGTGAACCGCGAAGTGATTCCCGTGCTGGGGCTGAGCGAGCGACCGACGGAGTGGCCGAGCGAGGATGTGAATCTGGCCTATCTGCACTTGCTAAGCGAGGGCATCATGGCTGCACAATACGCGCCGGAGCGGTCGGCAGTGATCTCTACAACCACCGCAAACGAAATGGACGTTGCTGGCAAGTCGGCGACATCGGCAACATCAACCCATTCCCCGCCGTCTCCTGAAACCAACGAGATCCTGCTCTCCACCGTCTACGCCTACCTCACCGCCGACGTTCGCTCGCGGGTTCAATTCTGGCTGGATGTGGGCTCATCGGGTTGGTACGAGCGCATCTACCAACCGCTGACGCATCCCTATGTGCTGTCGCGAAGCTGGAATGGGTTGCCGTGGACGGAGGAGGACGAGCACCGCTCGGCCCAGGACATGATGCGCCGCATCGTCGGCGGGCTGACGGCGAGATGCAGCGACAAGTTATATCTCGTCAACAGCCAGCTCAGCATGGGTGGCCAGGATGAGGCCGGGCCATTGTTGCGCGCCGTGCAACGAATCGTGGTGCCGGCCTTATAAACAACGTGTTTGGAGATGGGGTCTGATAGCCAGCGTTTTTTACCACCGAGACACAAAGTTGGGAGCCAGGGTAAGGGCGAAGCATTCGCCTATGAAGCCACAGCAAACATAGACTTTGGCGGCGAATGCTTCGCCCCTACGCCAATGGAATCAGTTGTTCCCGATACCGTCTACTAATGTCTTCTGACTAGAATCCCAGCAAGGAGACACCGGATGAACGCACCAAAATTCCTGCAAATGACCTGCCGCATGATCGTGCTGATCGCTTTGATGTTGATTGGAATGACGACGCCGGCTGCACACGCCGCCAATCGCGCCCAGGCGGATGAGCCGTGGCGGGCCGTGGTGCAGATTCGACTGATCTACACCTTCGAGCAGGACGGCGAGACCAAGGTCGAACAACTCGCGGCCGGCAGCGGCAGCCTCATCCGCGCCGATGGCACCATCCTGACCAACTTTCATGTAGTGGACACGGCTACTGAGCAAAAGCGCATCAACGCCGAATACGAGGGCGTGAGCTTGAGCAAGAATCTATTTGCAATCTACCTTAGCGAGGCCGACGACGAAACGCCGGTGTTGCGCTACTACGCCGAGGTGGCGGCAAAATCGGCCTCGCTCGACCTGGCCGTGTTGCGGATTGTGCAGGATGAGAACGAGGAAGCCATTGCGCCCGACGATCTGGATTTGCCATTTCTTGAATTGGGCAACTCGGACTTGTTGAAGCTCGGCGACAAGTTCTCGATCCTGGGCTACCCCACGATTGGCGGCGACACCATCACATTTTCAGATGGCAGTGTGGGCGGCTTCGTGGCCCAGGGCAAAACCAAGCGGGCCTGGATCAAAACCACGGCCGATATCTCGGGTGGCAACAGTGGCGGTGCCGCCATCGACACGAACGGCAAACTGATTGGCATTCCCACTCAGGCCGGCATCGGCAATGGCGCGGTGGATTGCCGGCAACTGGCCGACACCAATGGCGACGGTGACATCGACGAGGACGATGTATGCGTGCCGCTGGGCAAGGTCAACGCGATGCGGCCGATCAATCTGGCTACGGTCTTGATTCGTGAAGCAGCCAACCAGACACAAGATGACGAGCCGTTGACGCGGTTGCAACAGACTTTTCGCCTCATCAACAAGAACTGCAAGGTGATTGATGATGGGGAGCCGCTAACGCTGACGACGATGCAGTGCAAGGCCAGCAGTGTCGATGTCTTCTTTGATGCCTACGAAAACGAAGACGACATGAACGAGTATCTCAACACATTGGTGGGCGAAACAGACGCGCAAACCTGGCACTTTGCCGATTCCGAGGATGTGGTGCGCGGCAGTTACTACGCCTACAAATCCACCAAAAAGTCCGCCGTCATCGTCTGGTCGTTCGATGAGCGATTGGTCACGGCCGTGGCCCAGCGCAAAGATGGCAATGAGCAGGCGCTGGAGACATGGTGGAACGGGCTGAATCTCAGGCCCAAGGAATGAGCAATGGCTGAACAGTTTTTACGGCGTCATCAGGCGCAAATTGTCGATTACACCAGCGGACGCATGGCCGTCTCGGCAGTGCCGGGCAGCGGCAAAACGCACACGCTGGCAGCGCTGGTGACGCGGCTGATTCAACGCGGGTTGGTGCCGGATGGCTCTGAAGTGCTGGTGGTCACGTTCACCAACTCCGCCGTCGACAACATTCGCAATCGCATCCGGCGCATGCTGATGGCCGTGGGGTTGCCGGCCGAGGAAGGCTATCGTGTGTTCACCCTGCACGGCTTGGCCAACACCATTTTGCGCAGCCGACCCGATCTGGCCGGCACCACCGCCGACTATCGCATCGACGACGAGATGAGCGGCCAGCAAGCCATGCCCGAGGCCGCACGCTGGTTCATCCAGCAGGAGCCGCAGTATTGGCAGAGCTTTCTTCCCGATGATTTATCGCAACAGCGCCGCAACCAGGTGGAAGAGGACTGGCGCGAGAAAACGGCGGCCGTGGGCTACGAGGTCACCAAGCTGGCCAAGAATTTACAGATGACCTCGGCGCAGTTGAACGCGATGATCCTGTCTTCGCTGACGAAGTCTTCGGTGGCGAAGGATGATGGATTCGAGACCGCCGACACCTCGTCCATCTCGCCATTCCTGCGCATCGGTGCCGCGATCTATGGCCGCTACGAGAGTATCTTGAACGCGGGCGGCCGGCTGGACTTCGACGACTTGATCTGGGGTGCCATTCGCGCGTTGGACAACGACGAGGCGTATCGCATCCGGCTGGGCCAGCGCTGGCCGTTTATTCTTGAAGATGAAGCGCAGGACAGCTCGCCGTTGCAGGAGAAGATCCTCGAATCGCTGGTCAAAGACCACAACAACTGGGTGCGCGTGGGCGACCCGAATCAGGCCATCATGACCACCTTCACGGCCTCGGACGTGCGTTTCTTCCGCGAATTCACCCACCAGGCCGGCGTGCAATCGTTGCCGCTGCCAGTCAGTGGCCGCAGCGCCCAACCCATTATCGACATGGCCAACCGCCTGACCGACTGGGCCGTGCGCGAACACCCCGAGCCCGAGGTGCGCGAGAGTGCGCTGGACAACACCAACCCGATTGTGCCGGCCGCCGATACCGACCAGCAACCCAACCCGCCCGCCACAGCCGCGCACATTCTGGTGCAAGGGTATCGAGACGAGGACGAGGAGGTCGAGCGCACCGCCCAGAGCGCCATGCGCTTTGTGCTGAACAACCCCGATAAGACCTGCGCGGTGCTGGTGCCGACCAATAACCTGGGCAAGCGCGTGGTCGATGCATTCCATGCCCTACAGGCGCGCCATCCCGACCGGGTGCTGTATCAAGACCAGCTCAAGAACCCGCAACTGGTGCGCGATGTGGCCCGGCTGCTGGCGCGAGCGACCAAGTATTGCGCCATGCCGGCCAATACCAATGCACTGGTCGATTTGCGTGATGCAATTTTGGAGCTGCAACTGGCCCCCGCCCCCGGGCCCGGCCACAGTGCGCGTTCCGGCCGTGTGCGCACGCTGATCCGCAGCGCCAATCCGGAACGTTTGCTATTCCCCTCACCCGAAGCCGAGCCGGCATTACCAGAAAATCTGGTGATCAGCGAGCAGGAGCAGACGGAGTTAAACGCATTGGTCACGCGGGCCACCAAGTGGCTGCGCGCCAGCAATCTGCCCATCGACCAGCTGATCTTGAGCATCGCCCAGGACATCCTGACCGAGGATGATGATCTGGCCGTGGCGCACAGTCTGGCGCTGAGCATGCGGCGCTACGTGTCGGTGAATCCGGAGACACAGCTGATCGATCTGGCGGCCGAGTTGGAAGAGGTGGCCAGCAACCGCCGGCGCTACCTCAGCAACTCACTGATCGAGTCGTTCTTCGAGCCGTTACCCGGCGTCATCACCATCACCACCCAGCACAAGGCCAAGGGGCTGGAGTGGGGCCGGGTGTACCTGATGAGCGTGGATCAAAACGAATTCCCGCATGATGCCGACGCCGATTTTCGCGGCCAGGCCTGGTATCTGGAGGGCCACGACCCGGCCGCCGAGGCGCGCAAGGCATTGGAGGCTCTCATGGGTGCCAGCAATCCCGAAGGGCGATTTGGGCGACACGGGATGTATGCCGAGCCGGGGGCACTGATGCGCGAGGCCCATCTCGAATACATCGCCGAGCGATTGCGCCTGCTCTACGTCGGCATCACCCGCGCCAAAACCGATCTCGCCATCAGCTTCAGCCGTGAACGGTTTGGCAAAGACAACACTGTGGCGCTGGCCGTGCAGCAGATTGTGGAACACGTGGGCTGAGTGCGCTTATAAGGGTTTAGGATGATGTAGCTACGTCTACGTCTACGTCTACGTCTACGTCTACGTCTACGTCTAAAGCATGGCGGCTATTACCCCAATTTCAAGCGTAAACTGAGCGATTCATGCCCAACAACACCTTCCAATTCAGCCAGCACAGCCTGAGTGATTTTGCCGATTGCCCCCGGCGCTTCTACCTGCGCTATGTCGCGCGGCAAGCCTGGCCGCCCAGTGAGGCCCGCGCCGATGAGTTGGCCGAGCGGATGGAGCAAGGCGCGTTATTGCACACCTGGATCGAGCGGCATTGGTCCGGCATTCAAGCGGCCTCAAAGATCACAAATGAACCGATGGCAACGTGGTGGCAGCATTTCTTACATACCGATTTTGAGACCGGCCCAGTGGCGCTGCCTCCCGAACGACTCCCCGAGTTGGAATTGGTTGCGCCCATTGGAACGCACCGGCTGTTTGCGCGTTTCGACCTGTTAGCATTTGGCGGCCAGCCGCGCCAGTTCGTCATCGTAGATTGGAAGACAACGCGTGGTCGGCCCATGCGTGGGCCGACCACGGAGACCGAAAACGCCTTTGCCATGGCCGACGAGGTGTTGCGAAACCGGCTGCAAACCCGCGTCTATCTGTATGTGCTGGCCACCGCCGGCGGCCCCTTCAACGACGGCCAACCCATCGCCCCCGAACAATGCAGCCTGCGCTACTGGCTGGCCGATCGGCCCGAGCAGCCGTGGGTCACCGTGCCGTATTCGCGCCAGGACTATGAGCGAGATCAACAGCAATTATTAAAGTTGATCGACGATGTAACGCGGCGCACCACGATGGCCGAGTTCGAGAAGACGCCGGACGAACGGCCGTGCACGTATTGCACCTACCGGACACTGTGCCACCGGACAGGGCTGGCCGACACGCCCATGCCAGACGAGGACGCAAGGCTGTTAGACTTGGCGCACATTGCAGAACTGGATTACTAGGGCGGGTGGTTGGTAGCTGGTAGCTGGTAGCTGGTAGCTGGTGGCTAGTGGCTAGTAAATGATGAGCATAGAATGGCCGCATTCACTAGCTACCAGCCACCAGCCACCAGCCACCAGCCACCAGCCACCAGCTGCCAGCAACCAACTCCCGTCCCATCAAAAATTAGCATGAAAGGCATCATCCTGTCCGGCGGCCAGGGCACCCGGCTCTACCCGCTCACCGCATCGCTCTCCAAGCAAATTCTGCCCATCTTCGACAAGCCGATGATCTACTATCCAATGTCGATCCTGATGCTGGCGAACATCCGCGAGATTTTGATCATCTCGTCGCCCGATCACATTGAGCTATATCGCACTCTGTTCGGCAACGGCCAGCGCCTCGGCCTCGACATTCAATATGCTGTGCAACCTAAACCCAACGGCATCGCTCAAGCGCTGGTCCTGGGTGAATCGTTCATTAACAACCAGCCCAACGCGCTTATTTTGGGCGACAACTTTTTCTACGGCCACGGCATGACCGGTCTGTTAGCGCGCGCCGGCCAGCTCGCCGACGGCGGTCTGGTGAATGCCTACTATGTCAACGACCCCGAGCGCTACGGCGTGGTCGAGTTCGATGCGCAGTTCAACGCGCTCAGCATCGAGGAGAAGCCGGCCAAGCCAAAATCGCGCTATGCCGTCACCGGCCTGTATTTCTACGATGGGGATTCGCCCGCCGTCGCCAAATCGATCAAGTCTTCGGCGCGCGGCGAGTATGAAATCACCGATGTCAACAATGCGTATCTCCAGCGCCAGAAACTCAAGGTCGAGATTTTGGGCCGCGGCACCGCCTGGCTCGACACCGGCACGCACGAGAGTTTGCTGGAAGCCGGCAACTTCGTGCAAACCATCGAGCATCGTCAGGGCCTGAAGATCGCCTGCCTGGAAGAGATTGCCTATCACAAGCAGTGGATCACGGCCGAGCAGGTGCTGGCGATTGCCGGCAAGTCCAAAGACAACCCGTATTGCGTCTATTTGCGGAAAATGATTGAGGAAGGATCCGGGTAGGGTTAATAGGCTAATCGTCCACATTTCGCGATGGATTTTCGTGGAGGCGCAGCATGCTGCGCCCTATGAAACTCGGGTGTGCACGAGTTTTCTACATGTCCACTTACCGCATGAGCGAGTCGCCGCCATCCACGTAAATCTCCACTCCCGAGACATGCCGGCTCAAGTCCGAGGCCAAATACACGCACGTATCGGCCACATCCCTGGGCATACCCCGCCCGTTGTTGATGGCCGGGCTGCCCTCCGGCATCTCAATTTTGATTCGCAATTTGTCGGTGCCGCGCCGCTCGGTGCTTTCACCAATGTTGGTGCGAATCGGCCCTGGACACACCGCGTTGCAGCGAATATTGTGCCGGCCCAGCTCCAGCGCGGCCATGCGCATCAGCGTAATCTGGCCAGCCTTCGAGGTGCTGTAGGCGCTGGCCCCGGCCGTCGAAAACACGCGGTTGCCGTTCACGCTGCTGGTAATAATGATGCTGCCGGCCCCAGTCTGCTTCAAGTGTGGAATCGCGAAGTGCAGGG
>JBBQST010000167.1:0-9297 GCA_038213625.1 Thermoflexales bacterium | reverse complement strand
CACCCCTACATGGCTTAAATGCCTCTAAATCAGAATGCACCCCATCCTATTCCACCAAATTCATGGCCTTCTTTCCGATCAGGCATGACTACGAAAATCCAACACCAAATAAGGCTTGGCTTAAGAGAGCCATTTTTAGCGAATGCGGCCCTGCCTGTGCCCGGCAACTTCAATTTGGGGTGTGCCTGAGTATGATTCAGTGGCTGATTTTGCTTAAACTAGTGAGACAGAAAATTTCACGCATTCATTCATTCATCCATTCATCCATTCATCCATTCACCTATTCACCGAGAAACCAATGACTAACCTACTTCGAACCGCCGTCATCGGCGTCGGCGTGGGCTGGAACCACATTCAGGGTTACCAGACCTCGCCCCAGGCCGATCTCGTTGCCATTTGCGATCTCAATCCCGCCGTGCTCAAACTGCGCGGCGACGAGTTCAAAATCGCCGAGAGCGCCCGCTTCACCGACTACCACGAAGTGCTCCAGCGCGATGACGTCGACGCTGTGAGCATCGCGTTGCCCAACTTTTTGCATGAGCCGGTGGCGCTGGAGGCCTTTGCCCACGGCAAGCACGTGCTGTGCGAGAAACCACTGGCCACCGATCCTGCCAGCGCCCAACGCATTATTGATGCTGCCGCGGCCGCTGGCCGCACGCTCATGGTGTGTTACAACCATCGCTATCGCCCCGAAATTGTGTGGCTGAAGGAGCAAATCACGCACGGCGATTTTGGCGAGATCTATGCCGCCAAAGCCGGCTGGATGCGCGAGGGTTGGATTCCCACCCACGGCGCGTGGTTTACCCAGAAAGAGCGCTCCGGCGGCGGCGTGCTGATCGACCTGGGCGTGCACGTGCTGGATCTGGCCTTGTGGTTATTGGGCTATCCCAAACCCGTCTCGGTCAGCGGCGCTGCCTTTGCCAAATTTGGCCCGCGCCAGCAAAAGACCAAGCCGCGTGGCGTGCTGCCCGCCCACAAAATCGAAGTGGACGACCTCGGCCTCGGTTTCATCCGCTTCGAAAATGGCTCGGTGTTGCAGTTTGAGGCCGCCTGGGCCACCCATCGCGAACCGAATCAGGATGGCTATTTTGTGCGGCTGTTTGGCGAGGAGGCCGGCGCCAACTTCTTCACCGGTGCACCCGCCGGGGAGACGGTGTCGATGTTCAAATATGTAGCCAATGAGCCCTCGGCCGTGACACCCAAATTGCCCAGCAATGTCAGCGGCCATGTGCGGGCCGTGCATCACTTCGTCGATTGCTGCGTGAATGGCAAAACGCCGGAATCCCCCGGCGAGCACGGCCTGATCGGCCTCAAAATCATCGACGCCATCTATCGTTCGGCCGAGGCGGGAGAGGAAGTGAAGGTGGATTAGGGAGAAGCTGCTGGCGAATGGCTGCTGGCAGTTAGCCGCCAGCAGCCATCCGCCAGCAGCCTCCACTTACGTCTTCGCCAGCGTCACCGCACTCACGCCGCTCAGTGCATCTTCAAACAGCTCCAGCACAAACAGCAGCGAGGACAGCCGGTTCAGGTAGCGCATCAACTCAGGGTTATCGATGAGGCCGTCGTGCAACAACTTCACCACCATGCGCTCGGCCCGACGAACGATGGCACGAGCCAGATCCAGATAGGCGCCTTGCAAGGTGTCGCCCGGCACCACAAAGTCTTTGGGCAGCGTGATGAGTTGGGTGATGGCATCGGTCTGGGCCTCCAGCCATAACACGCGGCCCTCATCAATAAAACGAAACTGGGCCGCGGCTTGCTGGGTGGCGGCCAGCTCGCTCATCAGCTTGTACAGGTCGCGCTGGCAGTCCAGCAACAGCGTTTTGGTGCGCGCATCTGTCGCCGCCGCCCGGGCGATGCCGATGGCGGCATTGGCCTCATCCACAATGCCGTAGGCCTCAGGTTGTGGCATATATTTGGCCACCCGACCCTGACCTAACAAACTGGTGAATCCATCATCGCCGGAGCGGGTATAGAGCTGTGCAGTCATGTGGGCGATTATAGAGAGTAACTGCTTGATTTCCTGCCCCCGCGTCACGTTCGACAGAATGAGCAGAATCGCACACAATGTCTGCTCTTTAGTCTGCTCAGACTGGGCTTAACATCCTTCGTCTTTAATCTATTGTCGTCTGTTGCCGTATTTGATCACTCGATTACCGCATTGCAAATTCCCATGTATCCCGAAAGCGAAATTCTCTTCCCGGCGCGTTCCATCATCGACCTCCGCACCGCCCGCAATGGCGAATCCTGGATGCAGCTGATCGACCGCCTGAGCAGCCTGCCCGAAACCCACCAAGACGTTCTGGCCTTCTCGCTCATGATGATTCGTCTGGGGAATTGTCTGACCTGCGATCTCGACAGCTACCGAGCCAGCCTCGGCTGCAGCCAGTGTGCGCGCCGCACGGTCCAGAGCTTTAAGGGCAAGGACGACAAGCTAATCGACAAGATGGAAGAAGCGCGCCATGAACTACGGGTCTACAACGATCAGAATCAACGAGTCAGGATGTAACGCGTGCCGCGAATCAAACTACCGTCACCCCGCGGCCACATTACCTCTGGCCCCAGCCACTCCCTGCTGAATGCCGAACTGCCCGACGACTACACCAGTCTCTCGCACGCGGCCGACCAGCGCATTCGCGATCTCACCGAGCACTTGCCGCGGGTGTTGAAGATGTATGAGTTGCTGCAAAGTGACCCGCGCGCGCTGGCGCATTGGACGCTGGCCAACTACCTCACCGTCGGCAAGCTCAATTACAACGACCACGGCCCCATCCATGCCCGCGTCACCTGCGCCTATGCCATGGAGTTGATGACGCTGCTGGCCAAGGCGAATGTGCCGTTTGACGTGGTGGAGAGCGAAGCCGGCGATCTCGAAGATGCGTTTCTGGTGGTGCTGGCCGGCATCCTGCTGCACGATATCGGCAATGCCTTGCACCGCTACAACCACGAGGCGATGAGTGTGAACATGGCCCGGCCCATCCTCAGCGACCTGCTGGCTCAGATTTACAACGATGTGGAGCAGCGCACGCTCATGGAGGATTTCATCCTGTCCAGCATCGAATGCCACGACATCAATCCTCCGCCGCTGTATATGGAGGCGGCCGTGGTGGCGGTGGCCGACGGCTGCGACATGACCAAGGGCCGCGCACGGATGCCGTTCGACCTGGGCAAGATCGACATTCACGCCGTCTCGGCCCTGTCCATCGAGGATGTTCGAATCGAGGCGTGTGAGGCGTGCGAGGACAGCGGCGCATCGGTGCAGATTCTGGTCATGATGTCGAACTCGGCCGGCATTTTTCAGGTCGAGGAGACGCTGGTCAAAAAGCTGCTGGTGACGCCGCTCAAACGCTACGTCACTGTCAAAGCCATGGCCATCGAACCCAACTCGCCCTACGACCGGCGCATCCTGCAAAGCGTCAGCCTGCGCAATGGGCGTTTGACGCCGACGTGAGGGAAGGGCAGCTGGCGATTAGCGGCTGGCCGCCAACCGCCAGCCGCCAAGTGCCACCCCAGCCCTCTCCAACCCCTCGCGCAGCACACGCGCACGCTCGGCCGCACCCGGCGTGTCACTGTGGATGCAGATGGTGTCGGCGTGAAGCGGCACCACTTGGCCCTCGTATGTCACCACTTCGTGTTGCTGGATCATGCGCAAGGCTTGCGCCAGCGCGGCAGCATCATCCTCGATCAAGGCACCGGGCAGATTTCGAGATCGCAAAACATCGGCGCGGTCGTAGGCCCGATCCGCAAACCCCTCCGCCGCGACCCGTAGCCCAACCCGACGACCCGCGTCGAGGAGAGGAGAGCCGGCCATTCCCACAAACACAACCTGTGGATTCCACGCAACCACAACCTCGGCCACCATCATGGCCACATCAGCATGGGCCGCCGCGTGGTTGTAGAGCGCGCCGTGCAGCTTGACGTGCGCGATGGTGGCCTGCATCTCATCGGCCACGGCCTGAAAAGCGCGCAATTGAGACAGCAGCGACGCTCGAAGATCAGCCTCAGCCAGCGACAACACGCGCCGGCCAAAATGAGCTGGATCAGGATAACTGGGGTGCGCGCCGATGCTGAGGCCGTAGTGCTGGGCCAGCCGCAGCGTGGCGCGCATGGTGTCGGCGGTGCCGGTGTGGCCGCCGCAGGCGATATTGGCCGCTGTGACAAACGGCAGGATGGCCGCTTCATCAGCCACGCCCTCGCCGCAATCGCAATTCAATACCAGAGTCGGCATACGCAAGTCAGTATACGAAACTTGGCCGACCCGCAACTTCTGTGCCGCTGAATCGTATTTGAACATAGTCGGCAGCATCCGCTCATGTTGCGATTTCACGACAATACGCTGGGACCCAACTCAGGTTTTTCGTAGTGGAATTTCATCATTTCAAGCTTAAATATATGCAGAATCAATATGTGGATGCGACTAAGTAAATGCAAGTGGTCTAACTAAGCGAACTGCCCTCAGCAGCCTTTGCTTAGGAAACTAGGGGGGCTCATGTCTATATTTCAATTGATCGTTGGTCTGGTGCTCATGGTGGTGGTGGTCTATGCCAGCCTGAAAGTGCAATCCATGACTGACGAAGTACGTCACTAAACACCACTGCTTTCACAAATCCATCGCAGCCAATTTCAAGACGTCGTTCATTACTTTTCTCCTCCTCTTTGATTGGGCGTTAAGCCGCAAAAACACCTGCTGTTGGGGCAAACAGCAGGTGTTTTTGTTTTTCGAGCCCTTCAAAAAATGTGCGTCCAACTTCAACGGCACAATGCCACTAAACTTCGAGGTATGGCAACACCCGGCATCATTGCGCATGGCGAGCTTCTCATCGATTTTGTACCCACCACCTCCGGCGTGACCCTGATTGAGGCAGCGGCTTTTGTAAAGGCACCCGGCGGCGCACCTGCCAATGTGGCCGTGGGTCTGGCCCGGCTGGGCGAGTCGGTTGGGTTCATGGGCCAGGTCGGCGACGACGCATTCGGCCACTTTCTGGCCGATGTGCTGAACACCAATCACGTGGACACGCGTGGGCTCAAATTTAGCCAGCAGGCCCGCACTGCGCTGGCCTTTGTCTCGTTGCGCGCCGACGGCGAGCGTGACTTCATGTTCTACCGCCACCCCAGCGCCGACATGTTGTATGCCCCTGCCGATGTGGATCCGGACTTGTTAAACCAGTGTGGCGTGTTTCACTTCGGCTCCATCAGCCTGATTGGCGAGCCGGCCCGCAGCGCAACCTTGCACGCCGTCGCCATGGCCCGGCAAGCCAACGCCCTCATCACCTACGACCCCAACTTGCGAATGCCGCTCTGGCCCGATACCGAGGCCGCGCTCGATGGGATGCTGCGAGGTTGGACGGAAGCCGATCTCATCAAAGTCAGCGAAGAGGAATTGGTGTTTCTGACCGGCTTGCCTGCCGAAGATTGGCGCGAGGCCGTGCGCGGGCTTTGGCACACGCACTTGCGGCTGGTGCTCGTCACGCGCGGCGCACAGGGCTGCTACTACATCACACCCCACTTTTCAGGGGAGATGCCCTCGTTTGCCGTCAACGCAGTCGATACCACCGGCGCGGGCGATGCCTTCATGGCCGGCATGATCCACGGCCTGTTGCGCCAGCCGGAAGCATGGGAGCACGAGGAAACGCTGCGGCAGGTGTGCCACTTTGCCAATGCGGCCGGCGCGCTCACCACCACCCAGCGCGGCGCCATCCCTGCCCTGCCAACGCGCACTCAAGTTGAAAACTTTCTCAGTGCACAGCGCTGAGAGCGATGAGCCATGAGCTGGGAGCTATGAGCTGAGAGCCGTGAAGGTCTCCGATTTAGCTCATAGCTCATAGCTCATAGCTTCCAGTTCCCAGTTCCCAGCTCCCAGCTCCCAGCTTTCTTACCCATGTCTCACACAACCATTCATCTGGTCCGTCACGGATTAGTTCACAACCCAAACGAAGTGTTTTACGGCCGGCTGCCACGCTACCGGCTCGGAGTCGAAGGCGAGTTACAGGCCCAGGCAGCGGCAGTCGCGCTCAAAGACAAGCCACTTGTGGCCGTCTACAGCAGCCCGCTGCTACGCACCCGCCAGACGGCCGAGCGTATTCTGGCCTATCACCCCAAACTCAAAGTCAGGTTGAGCCGCCTGCTGATCGAGGTCGGCACTCCGCATGATGGCTTGACCATTGCCAATATGGTGGCCAACGGCTGGGATCTGTATTCCGGCAACCAACATCCGCACGAGCAGCCCGAACACATCACTCAGCGTGCGCGCAAGTTCTTCGCGCTCATGCGTCAGCGACATGCCGGGCGGGAGGTGGCAGCCGTGTCGCACGGCGACGTCATTGCCTTCTCGATTCTATGGGGCAGTGGTCAACCTGCGAACTGGCGACTGAAGGGCGATTTGAGGCGCTTCGGGATCACCGATGGCTACCCACAAACTGCATCCATCACGTCCTTCACCTTTACGAATGACAAAGGCCAGATCGATGGCGACCAGTTGCCGGATGTGTCGTATCAAAAGCCGTATTAGCCTTACGGTCCAGTCACCTACTAACTGAGTTTTACAAGGTGTTCAGACAACTTCGACATCGAAAATTCGTAAATGCTGCCGTTCAATACAGCGACATGAAATCACCTCAACTTCATCACACCCCACCCTGTTTGTGGCGCGTTGTGACCACGGTCATCACCGGCCTCAGTGCTTTTGCTCTATTACTCATGGGCACGCCGATTCAACCCCTGTATGCCGAGCCGGAGGTGGCCATGATTCACATCACCACCACGGCCGATGAGCTGAACACCGACGGAGATTGCTCGCTGCGAGAGGCGGTTGAGGCCGCCAACCTCAACCTGCCCGTGAGCGGTTGCCTAGCCGGCACCGGCATCAATGACCAGTTAATCCTGCCAGCCGGCATCTACACCCTCACCCTACCCGGCGGCCTGCGCTTCACCGAAAGTGCAGTTCTAAAAGGCGCTGGGGCCAACTCCACCTTCATCGACGGCGGCGGTGGATCTGCACGCACAGTGCTGACCGTGGATTACCGCGAGTTGTTTGTGTGCGACACCACCAACGACCGTGTGTTGCGCTACGGCACCCAGGGTGGTTTTAATGGCATCTACATCGCCGCCGGCAGCGGTGGGCTGGATAACCCCGGCGCGCTATTGCCCGGCGACTACTCCAGCATTTCGCAATATGTTTACGTCGCCGGCTACACCAGCGGCATCAAGCGCTACAACCGCGACACCGGTGCCTACATCGACACCCTGGCTGTGGCCGGCGCACCCGCTGCCTTTGGCCCGACCGACATCGCCTTTGGTAACGACTTCAATTTGTATGCCACCAACTATGTGCTGGATCAGGGCGGCTTCTGGCGTTTCAGCCCCACTGCGGGCTATTTGAGCGTATTTGCATCGACGCCATATCTGCCCAGCAGCATCGTCTTCGGCACCAATGACGACCTGTTTGCCACCGACCCGACGAATAATCGGGTGGTGCGCTACAACGGCGACACAGGCGCGTTGATCGGCAACTTCGCCACCTCGAACCTGAACCAGCCGCGCGGACTCGTATTTGGCCCGGACGGCCATCTCTACGTCGCCAACGAAAATAGCAACACCATTGTCAAGTTCAACGGCACCACCGGCGCATTTATGAGCACGTTTGTGGCCGCTGGCAGCGGGGGGCTGGACAAGCCCAATGACCTGGTGTTTGGGCCGGATGGCAACCTCTACGTCATCAGCAAGGGCACGGCCTCGGTGCTGCGCTACAACGGCCAGACCGGCGCGTTCATCGATGTGTTTATCCAGGCCGGCGAAGGTGGGATTGGGTTGCCAACCTGCCTGCAATGGATGGGCGGCGTGGGAACAGGTCCACGACTCACCTTCAGCGATGCCACCGTGCAGCGCGGCTCCACCGGCATCTTTGTCGCGCACAAGGCCGGGCTGACTGTGCGCCGTAGCGTCATCACCAACAACAGTGGCGGCTTTGGGGGCGGCATTGCCAACGCCGGCGACGCCGACATTTTTGATACCACGATCAGCAACAACAACAGCTTCAACTTTGGGGGCGGCATCTACAACACCGGCATTCTGGATGTGAACGGCAGCACTATCAACGGCAACTTCGCGCCCAATGGCGGGGGTGGCATGGTGAACAATGGGGCCGATGCCGTGTTGCGCATGAACAATTCCACGGTGAGCGGCAACAACACGAATCGAGCCGGCGGTGGCATCTTCAGCAGCGGCCAGGCCATCCTCAATAACATCACGATTGCGTTTAACAACGCCGACTCGACCGACAGCGCCGGCGACTACGGCGGTGGCGGGGTCTGGAATGAAAGTGGCACATTCACGCTGCGCAACACCATCATCGCCAAAAACACCGACTTCCCGGCTGGTATCGCCGATGAGGCACCCGATTGCGGCGGCGCAACGCTGACCAGCAGCCGGCACAACCTTATCGGCAACACCCTGAGCTGCACCATCGACGATCCAGATGTGGCCGGTCTACCCTTCGACCAGATCGGCACATCCGGCACGCCCATCGACCCGCGATTGAATCCCCTGGCGATGGACGGCGGCTGGACGGCCACCCACGCCTTGCAATCCACCAGCCCCGCCATCAATCAGGGTGACACAGCGGTCAACAATGCGCCTGCATTCTCGTATGCCTGCCGCACCGCCGATCAACGGACATTTCTGCGACCCGCTCAGGGCCGCTGCGATGTGGGTGCGTATGAATACTCGGCGCTGCCGCCGCCCGTGGCGTTTTTGCCGCTGCTGACGAAGTAGAGGGTTGCAAAATCCATCTGCCAGACCTGGCAAAAGATGAAACTGACTAGCGGGTCAGTTGCGGGGATCGAAGGCTGCTGTTGCGTCTGGCGATCAGGCCGCCGATCATGCCGAAGATCCAGCCGACAAACCAGCCAAACATGAGGAAGAAGAACAAGAAGCTGATATCGCGGCTTTGAAAATAATCGATGCCAATCTGAATGTTCTGAGCCTGTGCGGCAGCGATTTCGTCGGCGGTCAGGGTTTGAATACGCTGCGCCAGCGTGGTCGCGTTTAGGGTGATGAAACTGTAGAAGTAGTAGGCCACAAACGGGATGGCGTAGGCGGCACCTGCCGTGCTGCCGCCGCCAGCCCCTGCGCCGCGCATCTGGTCACGCGCAGTGGCCGGCAGCGTTCGCGCTGTCATCAACCCCGCCGACACCCCCAACGCCGCAACGATGACGAGGTGGATCGCCGATATATCCGGCGTCACCAGAAACATCACCAGCCCAATGGCAAAGCCAATGAGTGCCATGCGCGGGGTCGCGG
>JBBQST010000166.1:0-9304 GCA_038213625.1 Thermoflexales bacterium | reverse complement strand
GTGGCAATTTGCACGGCCTGATCCTGGTTCACCGGGCCTTCGGCCCGGTGCGTTACAGCAGTGTGACCGTCGCGCTGCCCGAAGGCCCGGTGAACCAGGATCAGGCCGTGCAAATTGCCACCGCCTATATGCAGGAGGTTGGCAACCCATCCGAGGCCGTGGATGTGCGCGAGGGTCGCTCGCGTCGGCTGCGCGGGATGACGTTGTTCGAGGTGACTTTTGCCGATGAGACCCGGGTGTATGTGAACGCCGACACCGGCGAAATTGCCCAGGTGAATGCCGGCCAGAATCGCGAAAACCATGAAGACCAAGAGGGCGATGACGATTAAGACGGGTGCCCAACCCATAGGTTAGGTCAGGTCATTCAGGTCATCGAAACAAATGCAAAACACAAATTCAACCCAACCTGCAAGCCCAGTTCGGGCCCATGCATCCCAGGCAACACCGAGGGCATCGACTCCCATCCGGGTCAGCCCATTGCCACCGGTGGCCACATCTGCGCCCCGGCGAAACACAAGCAACCCATGGCTGGCCAAAGTCGCCATCGTCATCGCTTCGGTGTCGATGACGGTGGGTGGCTGGGCCGCTCTGGCGGCCAATGAGCAGCCAGCTACCGCGACCGATGCCGCTGTAGCCCAACCCGTGATCGGCGTGACCCTCATCGCTCCCCAGCCAACCCAGGCCACGACTGCACAGAGTGCGGTTGCGCAAAGCGCAGTCTTGCAGAGCGCGGTCGCACCGGCCACCGACACACCTGCGCCGAGCCCGACGGCCGTGCCCCAGCTGCGGGTGGTGACCATTCCGACGGTGGTGCCGCGGCGCGCCTTTGTCGCCGTGACCCGTTCGTCCAAATAACGCCATGCAACGCATCGAGTTTCGCGCCATGAACTGCCAGATGCTGGCGGTCATAGATTCAGATGAATCAGCAGCCACAACGGCGCTGGCAGAAGTGCCGGGCTGGTTCGAGCGATGGGAGCAGTGCCTGAGCCGGTTTCGGGCCGACAGTGACCTGAGCCAGTTGAATCAGCGCAGCGGCGAGTGGGTGCCGGTTTGTGCCGATTTGTTCAGCGTGATCGAAGCGGCGCTGTGGGCGGCTCACATCAGCGATGGGTTGGTGTCGCCGACGTTGTTGGACGCGCTGGAACGGGCGGGTTACGACCGATCCTTTGAACAGCTCGCCTCCAATCAACCGATTTATAGCGACGCCACCGCAGGCAAAACGATGGCCGCAAGCTGGCGCGAGATTCAGGTGGACGCGGACACGATGCAGGTGTTTCTACCGGCGGGCACGCGGTTGGATCTGGGCGGCGTCGCCAAAGGGTGGGCGGCCGAACAGGCGGCCGCGCGCTTGTGCTCATTGGGCGCGACGCTGGTGGATGCCGGTGGCGACATTGCTATGCGCGGCGACATTGCTATGCGCGGCGACATTGCTATGCAGGGCTGCCGTGACAACAACGAGCCTTGGCCCATTGCCATCGCCGATCCCTTTCATCCGGACGAAATATTGGACACGGTGTTGATACGGGGTGGCAGCGTGGCAACCTCGGGCCGCGACTATCGCCGCTGGCGCATCATCGGCAGCGGCGCAGACACGCGCATCTGGCAACACCACATTCTGGACCCGCGCACCGGCCAACCCGCGAACACCGATGTGCTCAGCGCGACGGTGATTGCGCCGCAGATGATCTGGGCCGAGGCCGCAGCCAAGACAGCCCTAATTCTGGGCAGTAATGAAGGAATGGCATGGATTGAGGGCCATCCTGATCTGGCCGCAACGCTGGTGCTGGACGACGGGCAGGTGCTCCGCAGCCGGCACATGAAAGATTACACAGGTGAGACATGGAACTAAACAAGACCAACCGACTCGAAAAATTGCAGCCGGCCGTGCCGTTGGGCATGGTGCTCGTGTTGCTCGCGCTCGTGGCAGTCGGCACATTTGCTGCATCGGTTGCATTGCCGGCGTGGCTGCCGCAGCTTAGCCAATCGCTGTTGGGCGACGCACCCAAGGCCTATTGGTATCTGTCGCGGGCCAGCGCATTCGCGGCCTACGGGCTACTGTGGCTGTCGATGATGTTTGGGCTGCTGATCACGAATAAACTGGCGCGCATGTGGCCGGGCGGGCCGACGGCGTTCGACCTGCACCAATACACCAGCCTGCTGGGGCTGGGCTTCATCGTCTTTCACGTGCTGATTTTGTTGGGCGACCACTACATCAATTACACGCTGACCCAATTATTGATTCCCTTCGGCAGCGAGAACTTTCAGACCCTGTGGGTGGGCGTGGGCCAAATTGGCTTCTACCTGCTCGCATTGGTGAGCTTTACCTTTTACATCCGGCACCTCATCACCCAGCGCGGCTTTCGGATCATTCACTTCCTCAGCTTCGCCGCCTTCGCCATGGCGCTGGCGCACGGCCTGTGGAGCGGCACCGACGCAGGCTCGGTTTGGGCCAGCGGCCTGTATTGGGTCAGTGCAGGGAGCGTGGTGTTTCTCACCGTCTATCGCATCTTTAGCAAGTGGGTAGAAAAGCCGGCGGTGGCCGCGAGAGCGGGTTAGATGCGGGCATGGTGGATGAATCGGCACAGCCGGCTACACACTCACCATCCTCACGTCGGCTTGTGCATCGAAAACAGCAGAAACGGCCCATGCTCATCCCGGCCTTCCTTCTCAAAAGTCATGCCGATCCCTTTGGCCACTTTCTGCGATGCTTGATTGTCACGGTCGATCAGGCAAATCAGGCGCGACAAATTGAGCTGTTCGAAGCCATAGTGCGCGATGGCTTTCGCCGCCTCGGTGCCCAAGCCCTGCCGCCAATGGGTCCTGGCCAGCAGATAGGCCACTTCCACCTCCTCACGCCCATCAATCGTCCACGGCAGCAACCCGCATCGGCCGATAAACTCACCCGTCGCCTTATCCACTGTCGCCCACAGCCCCAGCTCTGGGTGGCGGGGATGGCCGTTGAGAAACCACTCCAGTTCGGCTTTTGTGTCTTCGTAACTCAGCGTGCCTTCGGGGAAATACTGTCGAATCTCTGGGTCGCGATACAGCGCAAACAACGCATCCAGGTCTTTGGGGACGAGGCGGCGGAGCAGCAGTCGCTCGGTCTCAAGGATGTAGGTCACGGGGTGTGCCATCGCAGTTCATTGCTCCTGTGCGGATTGGACAAGGCTGTGCCGGAATTTTACCCATCAGTTTTAAGCCTCATGATAGGCCGAGCACCCGGAGACCTGGACCCAATTGCACACATCATGCAAGTTGTTGATAGAGGCATGCGCTTGATGCAGAAAAACAAGAAAGCGTATTTTGGCCGCGAATTAGACACATATTCCTACATAACCTTATTGACATCATCATAGGCGATTCCTATAATCCCGCGCGGATCACGCCGGGAAATCCCCCTTCCGGGAACAGCATCCAAGCGGCATCCAAAGGAACTAATACACATGACCGACATGGAATTGACTATCACCGTCGAGCATACAGATGTCGACACGGCCTGGCTCGATGCCGAGCTGGATGCTGGTGAGGTGTTCGACTTTACTCCCACTTTTGCACCCTCGGATGAAGACGAAGATGAAGACGAGCTCGATCTCGAAGACGAGGAAGAAGATGATGCCGATGATGAGGAAGAGGTCGAAGACGAAGAGGAGGATGTCGTTGAGGAAGAGGAAGTCTCGTTAGAAGCTTTGGAAGAGGACGAAGAAGAGGATGATCTCGACGACGAAGATGAGGACGAAACGTTGTGGGATGATGACGACGAGGATGATGACGATGATGACGACGACGAGGACTAGGGTTTAAGCAGGTCCATCTGCCGTTTCGAATTTGTCGGCGGTAGGCCCCTTTCGCCTGAAATAAGCGGCGGCACTTTTATGTGCTGCCGCTTTTGCTTTTTCCATTCTCAAATGATTCTGAGCGTCCTGTCATGATTGTCCCAGTTGCGCGCAAGACCAGACGCGATGACAATGACCCAGCCCTGCTGCCCGGCTTCGTACAGGCCACAACACCGGTGGGGGTTCGTTAACGAGGAGACTCCTGTATGAATGCTCGCTTACCTGCCCTATTGCGCAGGAAAAAATCAGGTTGGCTGGGTGTGCTGTGCACGCTCATGGTCGTGCTTTCGGGCTGCCGGTTTAATCCCGATGCGGCCAATCGCATTGCCGCCACCCGTTTTGCACTGCTGCCAACCGAAACCCCGGCCCCACCCCCGCCCTTTCTAGCCTTATGTCTGGTCAGGGCCACAGCGAGGCAAAACCTGCGCGCGGCCCCTGAGGCGTCCGCCGGCGTGGTGGGCACCGTAGCCAATCGAGCAGTGCTCAGTGTCACCCTGCGCAGCGCCGATGCAGCGTGGGTTTATGGCATGAATGCGGCCAAGGTTTCGGGATGGGTGACCGCGGCATCCGTCGCCTGCACCGTGCCGGTCGAGGAATTGGTGGTGCCCACACCCACACCCGGCCCCATCACCCCCACACCCATCATCACGGTCACCATCCCTGCCACCCAAACGCCCTCCAGCGGCCTGACTGCAACAGCCATACAGACTACCCCTGTGGTTGCAACATCGGCCACGCCATTGGTGCTGGCGCCGACAGCGACAGCAACCCAGTCAGCCACGGCCACGCCGGCCGCGACGAACACGTCGGTCGCGACGAACACGCCCATCGCCACCGCAACGCCAACCACATCGCCCGGCCTGCAATGCTCCGTCGCTATCACCCGCGGTCTCAACGTGCGGCGCGGCCCCGGCACCAATTTCGCCGCCTTCTACCGGCTCGACCAGGGGGATGTGTTCGCGGCAGTCGGTCGCAGCGAGGATGGCCGCTGGCTGGGTGGACGGGTGGTGGACACCAGTCAGGCCGGCTGGATCATCAGCTCGTCCGTCAGCTGCGATGGTTCTATCGACACTCTGACGATTCTGGCCAACAATGTGTTGCCACTGAGCGATGTCGTTGCCACATCTACACCCAGCTCAACACCCACGCCAACGGCCACCCAAACGCCGACCACCGCCCCCACAGGGACACCGACAGCTCTGGCCACATCGACCTCAACGCCTGAGGCAGAGCCCACCACCACGGCCACGCCCTCACCCACTGCCGAAACGGCTACGGTGGTACCAGCGCCGACTGTGGCCGCGACAGCGCCAACGATAGTGCCCACGGCTCCGCCCGCACAGGGCGAGATCGCCTGCACCGTCGCATCGCCCACCGGCGTGTATGTGCGCGCCGGCCCATCTCGCACCTTCGAGGCCTTCGGCGTAGCCAAGTTGGGTGAGTCGTTTGCAGCCACACGCCGCAGTGCCAACAACGAGTGGCTGCTTGGCACCAGCCAAAGCGGCTTCGTGGGTTGGGTGGTGGCCGGCGGCATGAACTGCGCCACACCCATTCGCAATTTGCCGGTCATCGACCCAGCCATTGCCCAGACGCCGCTGGCGCCGTAGAACTAATCAACGGTTGGAATTAGGATTTCAGAACGGATTTTGGACAGAATTTACAGAATTAAACAGAATGGAACTCAGTCTCCCCATTCTGTAAATTTTGTTCATTCTGTCCAAAATCCGCTTCCCGCTTTTAAATGAACGCGGCTAAAACCGGTCCAACCGCAGCGGCATCAGATCCATCTCCGGCGTTTCCTGACAGGCCAGTTGTGCGACCAGCTGACCGGTGATGGGGCCGAGCGAGATGCCCATCATGGCATGGCCGGTGGCCACAATCAGGTTGGATAGCGCCGGCGAACGCCCCATGATCGGCAGGCCATCCGGCGTGCATGGCCGCATGCCGCTCCATACCTCGCTGTGTTCAATTTTCAAGTCGTCCAACCCGCTTAAGTGAGATTGGGCCGCCTTCACAATCGCCTTCACCCGGCGCGGATTCACCTGTGCGTTTAAGCCGGCCAACTCCATCGTGCCGGCAATGCGCAGGCGTCTATCAAACGGCGTCACGACCGCGCGCGCCTCGGCAAAACTGATCGGCATCTCGGGCAATGGCGCCGCCTCATCTGGCCACGGCACTGTAACGCTGTAGCCTTTGCCGGGCTGCACCGGCAGGCGCAGTTGCAGATCGGGGGCCAGTTGTGGCGACCACGCGCCGGCCGCCAGCACAAACTGCTCAGCCACAATCTCACCCTGGCTGGTATGAGCTTTCACCACTCGCGGGCCGCTCGTCTCGAAGCGCTGCACCTCGGCGTGGGTGATGAGACATGCGCCGTGTTGCTGAGCCAGCGCGGCCAGTTGCGGCACAAACGCGGCCGGGTCCAGATGCGCATCGTCGGGGAAGAACAGGCCACCGGCGAGATCAGGCTTCAACATCGGGGCCATGGCCAGCGTCTCGTCACGGCTGAGTAAGGTGCAGGCTTGATCGAACTCGTGCAACACATGCGCTTCGTGCTCGCCGCCGGCGTAACCCTGAGCCGTCTTGAACACGGTCAACATGCCCTTTTGGCGATACCCAAAACTCAGGCCGGGTGTGGCTGCAAGCGCGTCGTAGAGTTTGCGGCTGGCGGCATTCAAATCGCGCAGCAATGGAATGGCGCGCTGCACGGCGCTGGGCCGGGCCGCCCATGCAAACTGCACCAGCCACGCCCACAACGCCGGGTCGAGCCGGGGCTGGATGTAGAACGGGCTCTCGGGGTTCAACATCCACTTGAGGCCATTTTTGACGGCATCGGCCGTGGCCAGCGGAATGCTATGGCTGGGCACGACCCAGCCGGCATTGCCATGCGACGCGCCAGACCCAATCTCGCCCTTGTCGATGACGACGACGCGAGCGCCGCGCTGGGTCAGCGCATACGCAATGCACACGCCGATCACGCCGCCGCCGATGATGGCGACATCGAATTTGTGTGTGGGTGTTTGAGGCATGGGGAAAGAGTTGTTAGTAGTTAGTTATTAGTTGTTAGTAACTGACGTTACGCACGTCCATTGGGTCAGCTTGTGCATTCGCTGCGCCGGCTCAGCCACGTCCGCATGGCGCTGAAGCGCCAAGCTCATAAACGAAGCCTCTGCGAGGCTGAAAAAGATCTGCCAGCCTCGCAGAGGCTTCGTTTATGAGCTTGGCCGTTTACGGCCGAGCGGGCAATGACGAGGGACGCTGCCTTGGTTTTCGCTCAAGTAATTCGTAAGCTGCGTAACATCAGTTAGTAATGAGCTGCGGTTTCACTCCAGCTCATCACTAACAACTCAGCTTTTACTTTACCGGGTTGGTGCGGATGGCTTCGCGAATGATGGCCAGCACCTGCTCGCGCTCGGCACCCACGATGGGCAGCCGTGGCGCGCGAGTCTTCTCGCTGCCCAGGCCGGTCTCGGCCATGGCCAGCTTGATGTATTGCACCAGCTTGCGGTGCGTGTCGAGGTGCAACAGCGGCGTAAACCAGCGGTAGAGCGTGCGCGCCTCTTCCCACTTGCCGGCCTTGGCCAGATCCCACAACACACGGCTCTCTTTGGGAAACGCATTCACCAGGCCGGCCACCCAGCCATCCACGCCCAGCAAAAGCCCTTCGAGAATCAGATCATCCACGCCGGTGAGCAGCTTGTAGCGGCCGGGCACGATGTTGTAGAGATCGGTGACGCGGCGAATGTTGTCGCTGCTCTCTTTGATGGCCACGATATTCGGCACATCGGCCAGCGCCTTGAACATCTCCGGCGTCACATCCACCTTGTAGCTGGGTGGGTTGTTGTAGATCATGATCGGCAGGGTGGTGGCGTTAGCGACGGTGCGAAAGTGGGCCAGCGCTTCGCGGCTGTCGGCGTTGTAGACCATGGCCGGCAGCACCATAAACCCATCGACGCCGAGTTGCTCGGCCTCAGCCACGAAGTTGCACGCCATGCGGGTGCTGTTCTCGGCCACGCCGCTGACAACGGGGGCTTTGCCCGTTCCACGGCCGGCCACATGCTTTACGCTCTCGCGCAAAACCAACATCTTTTCATCGTTGGTTAATGTGGTGTTCTCGCCCAGGCTGCCGAGCATGATCAGGCCATCCATGCCGGCGTCGATCAGCGTGTCGAGGTGTTTGAGCGTGCCAGGAATATCGAGCGATTCGTCGTCATGCAGTTGGTTCATGACTGCGGGGTAAATGCCGGTCCAGTTCATAGATGCGTGCAATGTACCAGCATTTTGGGCTTTCGGATCGTCGACGTCGACATCGACATCGAGGTCGACGTCGACGATCTTTCCCCTACTTCGCCCGCACGACCAGCGTGGCCCGATAGGCGCTCGGCTCAATTGCCGGCTCTGGATATACGGGATACGGGCTCAGCAGCAGCAACTCAATCTCGACGCCGCCAGCATCCACCCGCATCTTGTTGAGCGTCGGGGCGGGGTTGGTGTCGAACATCACGTTCTGCGAAAGGTCCGTGGCAAAGGTCAATCGCACCTCCACATCGGCCGCCCCCATCCACACGCAATTCACCCGGCTCGGGCAGCGCGAATCTTCAGGCACGCTCACGAATTTGACCTTCAACGGCATCTCGGCAAACTGGGCCACCTGACCCATGCCCAGCGTAAACGACTGGCCCAGAGTGGCGGTGATGACACCGGGCTCAAGTGTGGCGTCGGGGTTGTGGTAGGACTCGGTGCCGATGGTGCCGGTGATGGGCGTGGCCATGGGTGCAACGGGTGTGCGGGTCGCACGCGTGTTCACGAACGCATACACATCGCTGCCGAGGGTGAGTTCGGTGCCGGTGATGACAAAGGGATAGGTGAGTACAGCCCCAACTTGATCGTTCGAGTTGGTGCTGGCGGTCCAGGTCAGTTGCAGGTGCGTGTCATCGAGGAAGCGATAGTCATAGGTGAGCCGGTGTTCCCACAAGTCGGTGTAGGCGATGCCGTTGGCAAACAGGATCGTGCGCTCCTCGCCGGGGTTGGCCGGCGCGTGTCCATCCGGCGCAATCCGAATCAGCTTCCACTGACCCAGCAACTTTGCCATTCGGCCATCCTTGAGGATTTCAGCCGCGTTGGGGTTCTCGCTGGGACCGGGTGGGATGGGCCGCACGGCACACCCCATTAGCAAGGTGGTGCAAGCCGCGAAAAGCAGGGCGGGCAACAACGTAGATCGAAGGGATATTTTTTGCATGACGATGTCTCCTTGTGAGTAACGACTCAAGACTAACAACTTATTTTGTTTCAGAACAGGGACTTTGGCGTGATAAAAACGGCGACAAGGTGATGGGTGCATTCTGATTTAGAGGCATTTAAGCCATGTAGGGGTGGGTCTCAGACCCGCCCCATAGGCACGAAATTAAGCAGCGTTAGGCTCATCTTGAGCTTCGTCAATGGACCCCCGACCCCTAAAGGGGAGTCGCTGATGA
>JBBQST010000165.1:0-9305 GCA_038213625.1 Thermoflexales bacterium | reverse complement strand
GCAGACGGTCGGGTGAACTGCGGCGTCAGCCCCATGGCCTGATGAATCTCCTGGGCGCGGCTTAAGGCGGCCTCCAACAACATTTTGCTGATACTCCGCCAATGTTAAGCATAGGTGCCCCTGAAACAGCGACTGCGCGCCCGTCTTTGTGAAGGTTTGTAACGCGTGCGATATCGCGCGCGTTTACGTTTGTCACGCTTTCGTCACACCGAAGCCGTTAATGTAGTGCGGTATCACAGGCCCAAGCTGTGGTTGTTGCACCGTGTGCTTCCCAGCTTGGGCCGGCGAAGGTCCGTCCATTGGCGGCTTTCGCGCTACACCAGATAAGGAGTACACAGATGAGTCATACAACAAAATCGCGCCTTTTCAGTGGCGGCATGGTTTTAATCGCGTCAGCTTTGCTGTTTCAGAGCGCAGCCGGCCCGGCCTCGGCCGCAGTTCAGGCCGATGAAAACGTCGTCATCACCACGCAGTCGGTGCAGTGGATTGAGGGTAACCAACGCGTGGTGCCCTTCGGCGGCACAGGTGGCACTGGCAACAAGTTCAATTACATTCAATACAACCTGCCCGGTGAATTGGTTCAGCCCGGAAAGCCATTTACGAATTCAAACAATCTGCCCGATATTTCGCCGGGTGGCATCGAAGGGCAGGAGTTTTATGTGGCCTATGCCAACCAGAATCAGCCCGTGCAAACCACGGATTGGTGGACCGGGGTCGGTTTGCAATGGCATGGATGGACGCCGCCGGTGGACCTGGCCAACCCGGTCGTTCGCACGCAATCTTTCATCAACGAGCCGTTTCACTATCAGTTTCTCGATTTGCCCATCAGTCAGACCATCACGGGTCTTGATTTGCCGGTGCAGGGTTTGCGGTTCTGGAACCCCGTTGAAATGCGCGTCTTTACCGGCGTCATCACCAAACCGCTGGTTTACGCCGACAACCTGTTTGGCCGTGGCGACATCTCTGATCAACGTTCGGCGGTGGTGACATTGGGCTTGAAGGATGTGCATCCAATCTCGGACAACACGCCGTTAACGCCGACGGCCAAACCGTGGACCAACATTCGCATTCAGAGTTATAGCGATTGGGGTGTGAAGATGAGCTATGCCACCGGCCCCAATGAGTTGACGTTTTCAATGGCCAACGGCAGCCCCTTCACCTGGGCCGAGCGCACGAAAGGCACTGCCCCGTTTCGGGTGTGGGCAGGCACGGATGCGGCCGACCAGAATGGCAGGCTGACTGTGTGGTACAACCAGGACGGCAAACTCGGCCTCACCGTGGCAAACTCGTATGTGGCGCCGGGTGAGGGGAATCCTACCATCACGTCGACCGCGGCCTATGCCATCTACGCCGATACGGGCGCGTGGTCGGAGCAGCAGTCTGGCAACCCCAACGCGCACACATCGCTGTTCTCCAATGATGCGGCCAGTAAAGTGGTGGTGGCTGCATTGCCGCACAATGTGAGCCTGACGGATACGGCTGCACTGATTGCGACCTTGACCGATCTGGAGCCATACGCCTGGCAGCGTATCGTGAACACTCAGGTGAGCTACCCGCCGATCAGCGGCTCCAAACTCACTGTAACGGTAGGCGGTGCGGTCAAGCCGTTGGGCTACGACCAGGCCAACAGTGTCATTCGTTCGCTCATGGAAGTCACCACCGAGGACTTCAAGACTGGCAGCACGCCCGGCGCCGCCATGCAAATTGTCTTCCCGCATCAGCGCAAGAAAATGGTTGCGCAGGACAAAGCGAATATTCCGCTGGTCAACGGCGCGCCCAAATACACATGGCGCTCGGTGAAGGGCGAGTTGCACGCTTACATCGGCAACAGCACCGTCAGCGAATTGCGAACCTATGGCATCCTGCCCTATCTGCCCAACATCACGGTCAACTCGACCGCTTCAGTAAACGGCAACGTGCCGGCCGAAGATATCTATGACACCCTGAAGCAGTGGTTCTACAAAGCAGAGCCGACGCTGGGCGGTAATCCGGGGCCGTTTGCGCGCAATATTGGCACCTACTTTCCGTTCCAAAATAATACGTATGCGCCCAACCTGGCTGGCGTATACGAAAATATGGTGATCGCGGATCAGCTCGCCAAATCGCCTAATCTAGCCGAGACTGACCCCGAGATCACGCGCACGACGAAGACCCAGGTGGCCGGCGAAATGCGCGACTTCATGTTGAGCTCGCTCAAGGAGATGATCGGCCGCTGGGGCGATGTCTACACCGCCGGTTTCTTCCAATACAACCCCGACTTCGATACGATTTATGGCTTTCCAGAAGGCTACGGCTCGGTGCAAAATCTGAACGACAAGCACTTTCACTGGAGCTACTTCCTGCGCAGCGCCGCCGCCATCGGCCGGTTCGATCTGCCCTGGCTGCAATCACATCTGCCGCTGATCAATGAGTTGCGCGCCGATGTGGCCAACTATGACCGCACCAGCCTGCGCTATCCCTTCCTGCGCAACTTCAGCCCGTTCTACGGCCACAGTTGGGCCAACGGCACGGGTAATGGCGGTGCCGGCCAAGATCAGGAGTCCACCAGTGAAGCGATCAACTTTGCGGTGGGGCTGATCGAGTTGGGGCAGGTACTGGGCAACAACGAGTGGCGCGATATGGGCCTGTATTTGTATGAGGAGGAGATCAATGCCGTGGAGCAATACTGGTTCAACCAGGACGGCGATCCCACTCAAAACTCTGGCACGTTCTACAACGGCAACTGGCCGGACGAGTTTGTGCGCTATGAGGTGGGTGGACGGGCGCATACCAACCCCTATATTGGCCAGGTTTTCCAGCACTTTGGCACGCGCGGCACGTTCTTTGGCTCGCCCGACTTTCCGGGCTTTGCCAACGCATTGCTCATCCAGGCAATTCCATTGGGCGCGCCGGCCCTGTATTTGGGGCGCAATCAGACCTGGCTTCAGAACGCGTGGAATGAGTTTGCGGCCGAGTCGTTGGAATACCGCAATGACACGGCCTACGAGGTGATCGTGGCCGGCATCCAGGCGCGTTTGCCTGGCACCGGCAGCACTGTTTTGGATGCAGGTTTCAATGGCGCCATGGCCCGTATCAATCGCCAGCACGCCCTGTTCCCCGGCGCGCTGAATTCGCAGGGCAAGCACTGGGCGTATACGCTGAATCAGATGGGGCAGGTGGATACCAGTGTGGTGGCCGATGTGCCTAATTACGGCGTGTTCTGCAAGGGCGCAACAGGCGCAGATTGCGCCGGCGGCGTGCGCACATTTGTGGCGTTTTATCCCACCACCAATACGCTGGCCTCGCCCATCACGGTCACGTTCAAGCTGGCTACGACGGGGGCGGTGGTTCATGCCATGACGGTTGAAGCCGGCAGCACCGTGGCCCAAACTGGCAATGGCCCCATCAGTGCGTATCAACCCTTCCAGATTTTCGCGGGCAGTAGCCGCTTGTATCTGCGCAAGCCGACGATGGTCTCACCCACCTGCGATGCGCTGGCGATCAGTTCGGCGATGTCGCTGACCGAGCAACCGGGGAGTTGGACGCCGGCGGTGGGCCAGAGCGCGTATCCCACTGACACGCGCGCATTGGCCGATTCGTTGGTGTGTGTGCCGGCGCGCCCGGATACCAATGGAACCAATGTGCCGCCGGATGCGCCGTTTGTGCGTACCTGGATGGGCACGTTCTTTGGCACCTACAACGGCGTCATCGGCAGCACGCAATACAACATCTTCAGCAACCAGAGTTTGGTGCCGGGCTGGCAATTGGACCCGTGTTTGCAGGGTGGCACTGCGCCATCACTGCCCGAATCGTGCTCCAGCTTTGGCTTGAATCCAACTAATGGGCCGGGTGCGAATGCTTTTGTCATGCAGGTGAGTTACGACTTTGATGGCGACGGGGTGTATGAGCGCATTGAGCAGTATCGCAATCAATCGCTGAGCATTGGCAATTCCTGGACTTACGAAAATAAGCAAACGCATTACAAGTTTGATCAGCAGTGGCCGTTCGATCCGCCGCCGATGGTGTTGGGTGGCCCAGACGGCAGTAAGACCGCGCCGTTCCCTAGAGTGGTGAAGTTTGATGCGGCCAAACCCGCCACCATCAAGGTGGAGCTGTATGGCGGCACTATCACCGGTGGGGTGAAAGCGCAGTATCCCGTGCCCGTGTCGGTGAATGCCGCGCCCAGCACCGACCGCGCCTCATGGATTCAGACGCCGTATAGCTCGGCCCTGGGTGGCCCCGGCCCCGAGACCCTCTACTACTTCCCGTGGATTGCGCGAGATTGATTTAAGGCTATCTGAGTCGTAACGTCACACGCATTGCCATCGGAAGTAGCGAGGCTAGGTTAGTGACCAGAAGTAAATGCTACATTTCAAAATGATGCCAACTTGAAGTAGGTCAAAGTAAATAGATTAAGCCGTCATTCCCGCGGAGGCGGGAATCCAGGCCTCCCAGTTACGGTCGCGTCGGGGTTACGCCTAGATTCCCGCCTCCGCGGGAATGACGGGGTTAATCAATGACTTCCCTTGGACGATGCACTCACTTAAGGAATTGACGTTTTGAAATGTGGCTATTACTTTTGAGCACTAACTTAGTGTCATGAAAACAGGTCCGTACGCTTCAAAGCGTTCGGACCTGTTTTTGTGATACCGGCTTCACTCCGACCAATCAATCACTCATGCCTCGTGCGCAAAAATGTCGCCTCTTCCGAACCTGATAGAACATGGCCGAGCACGGCAAAGTTGCCGCCTTCTCGCAAGCCATCGGCCATGTCCACAAATTGGCGCAGCCAGGCCCTGAATACGAACGGCCCAAAACTCACCCGGTTGACGCCGATCTGGCGCAGTTCAGATAGAGGCGCAGCGGAGGGCGAAGCCAGAATGTTGATGGGTGCGTGAATCTGACTGCGCAGCGCACGGACTGTCTCGGCATCCCCGGGGCCGATGGGGTAGATGCAATCGGCTTCCGCTTCGACATAGGCAGCAGCACGAGCCACCGTGTCGCGCATGGCCTCGGCCGGGTCTGCGTAGGTGCCCGACAAAAAGCAGTCCACTCGCGCATTGATAACCAGGTGAATGCCGCGGCGCTCCGCTGTCTGTCGCACGGTCGCAATTCGCTGGCATTGCTCGCCGATGGGGCGCAACGGCTCGCCCTCTAGCCCGCTAGTCTCTAGCACACTATCCTCAAGGTTGATGCCGACGATGCCCGCGTCCAGCACCAACTCAATTGTCTCAGCCAGCTCCTCCAAAGATGCGCCATACCCTGCCTCAATGTCGGCCGTCACCGGCACCTCCACACTGCTGGCAATGCGCTCCAGACAGTCGATCAGGGTTGAGCGTTTGAGCCGCTCGCCATCTTCGTAGCCCAGCGAGGCAGACACGGCGGCGCTGGCCGTGGCCACCGCCGGATAGCCTTTGGCTTGCAGCACTCGCGCGCCGATGGGGTTCCACACATTCGGCAACACCAGCAGGTCGCCGTGGGTGTGCAGCGACAGCAGCGTCTGGGCCTTGTCCTGTTGTGATTGTTTGCTCATCATATTTCAGCTCATGTAGGAGTCGTCTGGTTTGATGTTGTACTCGTAGACGTAATACTGGGTATCGCGCACCCAGCCACCCGCCTCGTAAACGGATTGCGCGGTGTGGTTGGTGGTGGCGGTTGAAAGGACCAGCTGAACGGCACCGAATGTGTGGCCGTGTTTGATGGCGGCCGTGAGCAGCTTTGAGCCGGCGCCGTGCTTGCGATAATGCGCGACCACAAACAAATCGTTGAGCATGAAGATGCGCGCCATAGAGATGGACGAAAAGCTTGGATATAGCTGTGTAAAGCCGATGGCGGCCGTATCGGCAAAAGCAATAAACACCACAGATTCGCCGTGATTGAAGCGAGCCAGCAAAAATGCATGGGCGGCAGCCAGATCACTCGCGCCGCCATAAAACTGACGGTAGCCGTCGAACAAGGGCGCGAGCGCATCAAGATCGGACAATACAGCCTGACGAACGGTGAGTGTCATGGTGCGCCAGACTTTACGGCCAAAGTGGCACTCCAACAAGAACCAGTTGCCGATCATGTCAGGGTGCCAGTTTTAACTCGATCAGTCGATGCAAGAGGTGCTTTATAGTCAACCCTTCGGCACGAAAATAGGCATAACAACTGGGTATATCCAGCAAAACGCTTTGATTGCGTTCTGTTTCAGAGACCCCCGACCCCTAAAGGGGAGTCGAGCACTTCATCAGCGACTCCCCTTTAGGGGTCGGGGGTCCATTGACGAAGCTCAAGATGAGCCTAACGCTGCTTAACTTCGTGCCTATGGGGTGCTTTATAGTCAATCCTTCAGCAAATCCACCCGCTATGACACTTCAAATTGTTCACCTCTACTGCACCATCGTCGACAACTACGGCGACATCGGCGTGTGCTGGCGTCTGGCGCGGCAATTGGCGCACGAGTATGGCCTGACTGTGCATGTGTGGGTGGATCACTGGGTTGCGGCACAACATCTCATTCGCGAATTGCCAGATGCGCCGAATCCTGAAAATCCTAGTCGTGTGAATGGCGTGGTCATCCGGCCGTGGTCGCAGGTTGGCGCCGTTCAGGACTGCACCGGCGATGTGTTGATCGAGGGCTTCGGCCTGACCCTGCCCGACACCACACTGGCGCAGTTGGCCGCTCGGGAGCAGAAGCCAGTCTGGCTCAACCTCGAATATTTCAGTGCCGAGGATTGGGTGGAACGATTTCATCTGCAATCGGGCTATGACCCGGCCACACGCGCGCGGCGCTGGTTCTTCTTCCCCGGCGTTCACACCCACACCGGCGGTCTGCTGCGCGAACATGATCTCATTGCGCAACGGGATGCATGGGCATCCTCTGGGCAGGCGGCACCCTTCCTCTCGCAGTTGGGTTTGGGTGTGCCGGCCGGCGCCCTCAAGTTGTCGTGCTTCGCGTACGCGCACGCGCCTTACGCGGCTTGGCTGGATGCATTGGCCACTCAGCGAGACCGGCCGCTATCCATCTGGCTGGCCGGCAGCTACAGCCAAAACGCTTTTGCACAGGCCGATCTTGCTGCCTATTCCGGTGTATCGCTGCACAACCTGCCGTTCGTCTCCCAACCCGATTTTGACCGGCTGCTGTGGTCGGCCGATGTGCTGTGGGTGCGCGGCGAGGACTCACTGGCGCGGGCGCTCTGGTCTGGCAAGCCGTTTGTGTGGCACATTTACCCTCAGGCTGAGGAGGCCCATCACGCCAAGCTGGCGGCGTGGCTGGCCGACTACACGCGCCCATTTCCCAAGCCGTTGCAAGATGCGTATATTGCGTTGCACCAGGCCTGGAACGGCATCACGCCGGCGTCCACTTTGGCCGGCGCATGGGCAGCCATGCTGGCGCACTGGGCGGCCTGGCAGACCCATAGTCAACTGCGCAGCAACCAGTATGCGCAGATGCCGGATCTCGCCAGCCGGCTAACTTCATTTATCCGAACATTAAATTCCAGTACTCAAACGTATACTTAGACCCTATGAAAACAGCACAAGAACTTCGCGGAGGCAACGTGTTCACTCAGGATGGTGAGCTTTTCGTCGTTGTCAAAGGCGAATTTAGCAAGTCCGGACGAAACTCGTCGGTGGTGAAGTTGAAGTACAAGAGCCTGCTCGGCGGCCGGGTAAAGGAAGAAGTGCACAAGGCCGATGTCAAGTTCGATGTGGTTTTGCTCGATCGCAAACCCTGCATTTACAGCTATTTTGCCGATCCGATGTATGTCTTCATGGATGAGGAATACAACCAGTTCGAGGTCGGCGCAGACACCATGGGCGATGCGTTGTTGTATCTCGAAGAGGGCATGGAGTGCGAGGTCGTGCTCTATGAAGGCCAGGCCATCTCGGTCGAGATGCCTAACAGCATCATTCGCGAGATCGAATATACCGAGCCGTCGGTGCGCGGCGACACCGTGGGCAAGGTCACCAAGCTGGCTCGCCTGAAGGGCAGCGGCCACGAGATTCAAGTCTCGGCCTTGTGCCAGATCGGCGACAAGATCGAAATCGACACGCGCGACGGCGAGTTCAAGCGCCGCGTGATCGCCTAATTCACCGCGACCAGACGTGGTACTGGCTACTTTGACTGAGTGTGCCTCTGCAAGTTCTTGCGTGGGATTGAATCAGTAGCCAGTACACATCTTTGCCTTTCAATATCTGGTAACGCCAGTTTCGCTGTGCGCCCGTCCTCTGGCACGCCAGTCCTGTGGCGCGATTACTGGATGCCCCACTCAAAATCCGACAGCACTTCCGGCCCCGTTTCGGTGATGAGAATGTTCTTCTCCGAGCGTGCGCCAAAGCTGCCACCCTCACCCTCATACGCACCCGGCTCCACGGCAAATACCATGCCGGCCTGAATCGGCGTGTGGTCGTACGGCACCAGCCGCGGCAGTTCATTCACCACTGCCCCAATCTGGTGGCCCATGTAGTGTGGCATCTGAACGCCATGCTTTTCATAGGCCGCGTTGGCTGCCCGCCACACCTCGGATGCCAGTTTGCCCGGTCGCAACTGTTCGACGGCGGCATCGAACGCGGCTTGTGAGGCGCGCGCAAATTTCTTTTGGTGCGCTGTGGGTTCTACGCCACCGATGACGTGGGTGTTGGTGCAATCCGACCAGTAGCCATCCACGCGCTGGCTGATGTCCATGAGTGCGCCATCGCCGGGTTCGGTGGTGCGCAGGCGCGGCCCGGCCGGATAGTTCACCACGCAGGTGCGCGGCCCGGTCACCAGTTCGCCCGACACCGGAATTTCGTGGCCGACGGCGGCATACATGCGCGACGTGAGTTCAGCCCACATCTCGAACTCGGTGCGCCCAGCTTGTTGCACCAGCCCAGCCAACGCGCGTTGACCAATATCGCCGATGTGGGCGGCGCGGCGCAGCAGGGCAATCTCACGCGGCGTTTTGATGAGGCGCGCCTGGGTCAATGCATCGTCTATGTTGACCACTCTGGTGTGGGGGAATTCACGCGCCAGCAATTCGAGCACCGCATGTGGAGTCGTGCGAAATTCAATGCCCACAGTCGCCGTGGCATTGCGCAGGCCGGCTGCTTTCAGCATCGCCAATAGCTGCTCTAGAAATGAAGCGCGTGAATCCAGTGGGTTGAAGCTGTCGAACGTGCCGAAGACCAGCGTCTCGGCCAGCCGCGATTGTGCTTTGGCAGCGGTGGCGTTGGCCGCCGAGACCACCAGCCAGCTTCCGGTGTGGGTGTCCTGGGTCGTGCACAGGGCCAGCGAGGGTCCGTAGGCGGTCTCGGCACCTGCACCCACCGGGATGGGCACTTCAAAGCCGCTGACGTAGGTGACG
>JBBQST010000164.1:0-9336 GCA_038213625.1 Thermoflexales bacterium | reverse complement strand
TGAGCGCCAAGGACAAGCCGTTCCTGGCGCGCGTAGACCCACGCTCCAAGGCGCGCGTCGGCAATAATCTCGATGTGGCCCTGAACCTGGACAACATCCACATCTTCGACAAGCAGACGGAGAAAGCCGTTCGCTAGATCGAACTTCGTACATAGACAATCCCGCACATTCATGTGCGGGATTGTTTGTTTTCCGGCCTACGACTCGGCCAAAACAATCACTTTGTCACCGGCGTGAAAGGTGATTGAAGCCGACTTCTTGGGATTCACTTCGACCCCATAGTTGTCATCGGCCACGTTGGCCAGCGCCATGTTGCGGTAGCCGATGGCGACTTCGCCACGCCGGCGGGCCGATTCCATCACGGTGTAAAAGTTCATCGGCTGGTCGAGGGCCACATATTCGGAGGCCGGCTTCAAATACAGCTCGGAGCCATCGGCCGTGAACAAATCCTCATACACCAGCGGCAACTCTTTGTTCTCTGAAATTTGGGTGAGCAGCAGGCTGGCAAATTTGTCGCTGACGATGAAATCGTCGGCGCGGGTGACATCGGCCAGATCGCGGTTGCGGCTGTCGAGCATCTCGCTCACCAGGTTGAACGAACGGCCACTCTGTTCGCTAATGGCTCGCAAGTGCAGCAAGGTGATCAGTGTCTTGGCATCGGCCTCCTGTGTCTTAAGCGAGTCCGAATAGCTCATCAGAATCACGTGATTAAACGAGGGCAGATTGAGCGAATTTAAGGTCGTGCGGTCGGTGATATTGCCGGTTTGAAATTCCACCGTTTGATTGCGCGTCTGCTGGTTGAAATGCAGCACGTCGGCTTCGGCCGTTGACCCATCGGCCACCACCAGGACGGATGAGTTCGGCGCGACATAGCTATCGAGCTCGGTCAACATGGAGTTGCCGCGCGCGTTCCAACCCAGGATCAGGGTGCGCTCGGGGGCTTGGGCAATGGTTGTGCTGGTGCGGATGGCGGTGGTGTCGATGTTGGGTTGAATGTTGACTGCCAGCTTGACCGTGTCATCATCCTCAGAGACGGCGATGAGCTGATCCCCAGTGGCCAGCACGGTTTCCATGGGCGGATTCAGCTTGATGCTGCCATCGTTAAATCGAATGCCGATGATGGCCGAGTCTTCGTAAGCCATGATGGCATCGCCAAAGGTTTTGCCGTCGAGCGCCGGCTCGCGTTGAAAGTAAATTTCGTCGCGGTCGAAGTCGAGCAGCTCGGAATACACCACGCTCAGGCCGGATTGGCGGCAGGTCTGCACGGTGATGCGCGAGATGAGATCGGCCGCCAGCACAAACTTGGCCTCGTCGCGGCCCACCATGCTGGCCACCTCCAGATTACCCGCATCGTGGATCTCGGCAACGATGTGGATGGGGCCGGTGTGGGTGCTGGGCGTCAATTGCTGGCGCTTGGGGTTGTTGGTCAGCGCCAGAATCGTTTTGATGATGGCCGTGTCGGGCTCGTCCTCGTCGGGCGCAATCACGATGATCGATTTGCTGGCATAGGGATTGACGATGTTCAAATCGTCCATGTCGATGGGGTTGCCGGTGCGGCAGATGACTTGGGTGCGGCCCGTGTCGCCCGCCTTTTCACGGATCTCATCCTCCATCTCCACCTTGTCTTTATCGGCCAAAATGACGATGCGTGGCCGTTTCTGATTTGCATTGGCCTGGGCCAATTGGCGGATGATGGTGAAGACTTTGGGCGACCAACCCAGAATCAGGGTGTGATTGGTTTCGAGCACGGCCGAGCGGCCCTTGCGCAGCTTGGCGATGCTCTCTTCCAGGCCATTGCCCAACACGCCGATGAGGGTGCTGACGATGAAGATGCCGCCGAGCGTGACGACGAGCATGACCAGCCGGAATAGCCAGCCGGTATCGCCGCCGAAGGTGCCGCTGTCGAGCGTGCGGGTGAGGCTGAGCCAGGCGGCCTCGCCGAAGCTGAGCGGGTCGCTGTCCTGTTGGGTGATGCGCAGCACCGAGATGACGATGGCCGCGATCACAATCACCACGCCTGAGCCCAGAGCGAGAAGGCCGATGAGGGCACCCGTGCCGCGCGACATGACGTTATCAAAACTATAACGAAGACGATTGGAAAGTGTAATTTGTTTGTTCATGAACTGCTTTGACGTGCGATGAAGATGACAGGAAGATGACAGGATGAAGCATGTGATCTATCGAGGACCGTTCTATTCAGCCTTCCTATCTTTCCTATGCTGATTATTGCACTGGATTGGCAAATTGTGCGCTTGAGAAAGCTATCGTGCATCCTGCAAACGGTGGAATGATCGACACAACATGCCGTAGAGACGGGGCCGCTGGGCCGTCTTCAGGGGTTAGGAAATTAACTGCAACGCTTGGTAGAGTGTTGCCTCATCCATGCCGAACTTATGTGCCACGGCCTGGGCAATCTCCTCGGGCCGGGAGTGGGGGGAGGTGCCGATGGGGTGATCCACGCGCTGTCCATCCACAAACGTATGCAGGTTGGGCTGAGGGTCGCGGCTGCTAAACCGCCACAATTGGTCATCGACCACTTTGTTGATGATGACTTCGCGCAGGAACAAGCCACTTGGGCCGTAGTCGCGGATCGTGGCGGCCCGGTAATCGGCATCGGCCACCGGCGTGTTGTGCACGGTAAAACAATACGGGCTGGGGTGGGCCGGCCGCTCGATGACGGACACATGGTCTGGCAAGGGCCGCGCCGTATAGGTCATCCACTGGCTTTCACTTTCGGTTTGCCGGGTGGGGTTGAGTTGCAATGGCACATGCACCGGGAAGCCCGCATCGGCCAGCCACTGTTCACCATCAAGTTCAATGACTGTGGCGGTGTGACAGCCGATGTGCTCGTTCATGTTGTTGATGGTGAGGCTGCCGTGGAACCCCAGCGAGGATAACAGGGCTAGAAAGGCATAGTTGCTCTCGAAGCAGGTGCCGCCGAAGCCATGGGCGATTGCACCGTCCCAAAACTCCTGCGGCCAGCGTGGGCATTGCTCGGCCTCATGCACCCGCGCGCGCCGCACCATGCGCGAGGCCGACTCCCACGGCACGGTGCGCACATAGGCATTCAGCAGCGCTATCAAAAATGGCAAAGCAGGTGGCGCAGTCTCCAACCGCAAATACTTCAGCACGCTTTGAGTTTGGGTTGGCGTGAGCGTGTGCATGGGTAATCTGCGTAGATCAGGAACTTAATTTGCCTAACTCAATCAGGCTTTCGAGATATTCCACGTCGTTGGGCAACTGCTTTTGAAAGAGCGCTCGAATGGCAGTAAGTTGACTGTCGTTCGATTGGCCCAGCATGCGTTCGATATCGGCCAGATCTTGCGCACGACCGGATTGATACTTCATGAGCACCAGATAACGCAGCGGCACCACAGGCAGACCTTGTCCATCCAAATTGGTTTGCGCCTCGGCCAATGCCTCAGACCACCATACTTCTTCACCTTCTAAAACATCAATTTCCTGTCCATTCGGCGCCAACCAGGTTGAGGCGAGTTGATGGTGTTCAGCCGCGCGCAGATCGAAGCGATGCTGGCGCAGTGGATACCGAACGCGCATGCGGACGGATCTGTTTCAAACGAGACCCCCAACGCCCCCCTCCGTGCCTCTCAGACTAACGCGCGTTATAGCGAGACGTTGGTAGAGGCGGCGATTGCAGCATGGAATGAGACCCATCAAACGGAAGTTGAGCAGGCGGTTGCGAAGTGCACACGATCAGGGCGGCACTATTCCACGCGGCCTGATGACAAGACCCCCAGCACGGTCAGGGTGAGTGCTGATGCGTGGCGGGATTTTGGTCAGCAACCCGCAGGTCCAGGCGGTAAGCCATTAGGAGTGATGGACCCGCTAGAGATGCACTTGCGCCTGAATCCTCATCTCAAAAAGCAGGATTTTATTTGGAGTGTTGTGGTGCCTGAATATCGTGCTCAAAAGAGTGCTGATGCAGGGAGGTAGATTTTTGACCCAAACCGATGCGATTAAAACCATTCGTCAAACTATTCAACAGTTGAGCGCAGCGGCGGCGTGTGCTCAGCTTGACATGGCGGCAATGAAGCGGGTAGGGCGAGGTGCGCATTTCAATCAGATCGAGCCTCTTGATCAGCTGGATGCCCTGGCTAAGCAGCTCGCTGCTCCTGCATTGGGGGCTTTGGTGATTGTTGAGCGTGCAGTTATTGCAGGGGCTCAATCAACTGAGTAGAGCGAGTGAGTCGATATGCGCGCCGTGTTGACGGCAATCACCGCGAGATAGTGTCAGGCCTCCGGGCTGTCGGCGTGGCCGTGCTCGATATTCATGCAGTCGCCGGCGCGCTCGATGCGCTAGTGGGTTTTCGTGGCCGGCTGCTGTTACTTGAAATTAAAGATGGCAGGAAGTCGGCCAGTCGGCGCAAATTGACGCCTGCGGAGCTGGCCACCATCGCGCTATTTCAGCGCAATGATTGCCCGGTGTTCGTGGTGGATTCGCTCGATGCCGCACTGAGGGCCATAGGCGCAATATGAGTCCTATTCAAAAAATTAAGTGAGGAATAACAACCATGAATGAAGCAGATCCCGAAACCATCGTCTACCGTGCCGCTGAGGCCGAACTTCGCAAGCTGTGCGCCCTGCGTGATGGTGCAATAGAAGAACTCAAAGCCATCGAGAGCGACCAGGCCGAACCGGCGCAAATGGATAGCGCGGCCCTGGTGGCTCATGCACTGGCCGGCGACACGGCCGGCGCGGCGGCCGTCATTCGAGCGACGATACCAGGCGGCCGCGCTGACTATCTGCGAACGCTGATCGGTGCAGTCAATGGCCAGATCGAAACGCACGGCTTTAAGTTGCAACGGCTTTTGCAAGCCGCGCAGGCAGCCGATGAACCCCGAATCGTGGCAATCACCAAGGCAAGGGCGAGGAGCGATTGCGCATCCTGAATAGCTTTAAGGACGAACTTCCGACCACGCCCCGCAAAAGCATCCATGACTATATTCCCCGCTAAAACCGGCATGGAACCCAGCTTAGCAAAGTGTCAAAAATGTCAAAGAATGTAAAGCGACTGACGGCCAAACAACAACTTGCGCTCGAAGGATTGTTGCGTGGCGAGAGCATCACCGCAGCGGCTGCGGCCGCCGGCGTGACACGTCAGGCTTTACACAACTGGCTGAATGACACGGGCTTTAAGGCCGAGCTGGATACGGCGCAACGAATGACCGTGCACGCGGCCGCGCGCCGGCTGGCCGCGATGCTGGATAAGTCAGTGAGTGAGGTTGAACGGCTGATTGAGGCCGGCGAAGATGAGGCCGTGAGACTGCGCGCGGCCCTGGCCGTGCCGGCGATGTTGCGTGACCTGCGAGAGCATGGCGACCTGGTCGAACGCATCACGGCACTTGAGGCCGCACTAATCAAAGGGGAGCAATGAGCACTTTACACACCCGCCTGAAACGGCTTGAGCTGTCCAGTGCGCCGGCGCCCAATCGCCCGCCACGCACGTTCAGCACCTTCGACGGCATGACGTTTGCCGAGATCATCGCCGGCGACCCGGCCGACTACCGGCACGCCATCATCGGCGCAAATGGCGAATGGCCGGCCGGCGCGCACACGATCACCCAGGACGACCTGGCCGTGATTAAGCGCGAAGGCGAAGTGCTTGTGATTGCGTGGGGAGAGCAGGCCCATGGGTAATTTGCTACGACGGCTTGATGCCTTGCAGCGCGTGCAGGATGTCCAATGCGCGACGTGTTGGGACGAATACATCAATGCGCTGCTGAATTGCGCGCCGGCGTTCGAGTGGCAAGGCGTACCGGCCGACGTGGCCGACAGGTGTTTTGATGATGACCTGACCTATGACGAGCAGGCCTTGATTGACGCGGCTATGCCCTACGTGCAGGCCGAGATTGAAGCCATCGAGCAGGCCCATGCCCGCTTTGCTCAGATCGAAGGCGTATGCGGCCCATGGTTGGAGCGCGAGACCGAAAAGAACCGGCGTGAGATTGCACGGCACCAGGTGGCCGCCGGCGCAAATGGATAAACGACCAATTGGTCGTTTGGTCGTTTGGGTGGACCTACCTACCTGTCTACCTACCTGCGACCGGCCGGGAATGGCACGCCGGGGGCCCTTTTGACCCCCGCGGGTAGGTAGGTAGGTGATTTCCTCACCCAAATATCCCAAGTCGCCCCACTCTCGCCGGCGACATGTCCGCGGAAATGTCACACACAGACATGCAACCCCTCACCTCAAGCCCGCAGACGGCCGGCCGATATTGCATTGGCCAACACGAATTGACCAGTGGCGACCTGATCGAATTTACCGACGGATTCACGGTTCTACCCGGCCGCATCGAGCATGATGGCATGCGTTATATGGTGTTGACTACTGGCAGGGAAGGCAGCGCCCGACGTTTGCCATTGGGCGAGCTCATCGAGGCTCGATATATGGGCAGTAGCCGGCTATAGGACTGTGCGAAAGTGGGAGTTTTTGAACGCTATAAAAAGGGCGGCAGCCGACCTGATCTGGCCGCCTTGCTGCAAGGGCGCACCGAGCCGGGTTAGTCGGCGATTGAGGCACCGGTTACCCGGCTGGCGCGATTGGGGTGATCCCGTTCCAAAATATTACAACTGTCGACCCCGAAAAAGAACAGGGTAGGGTGGGTATGTCCGTGGAAATATCCCCACTGAGTCACCTGCTATCAGGAATAACAGGTGGCCGGCATTGAACCGGCACCCTTGACCAGGCCGAACGCATAATAGGCCCACAGCGCCTCGCTTTTGGCACTGCATGACCCGCAACACCTGCATTCCCTCTTTCGCCTTGCTGAGGCATTGCTGTGCGGTCGGCTATGTTGCTAATTGTTCGAACGCCATATTTTGGATGTGGTGTGTAAACGATCTAAAGTATGACAGTGTGTTGGCATCAGATAGCCAGTGATACCCTGGCCATATTGTCATCTTTCATCTTAGGCATTTGGCGGTTCCTGTCGTTGTGAGCGGTCGTTATACTGTTTGCTCCTCGAAGTTATCGCAGTTACTTCCTACTCCCGTTTCGAGTATTGAATACCTGTTCAGGGTGTTATTTCTTACCGAGTAAGGGTTGATGTAGATTGAAATTCAGTCACTGTGTTAGTAGTTATTGTCAGTCATATCCTACGAGATTAAAAGCGCTTTTGAACTCGTAGCGTTAAGACAATCATTGCTAGCAAGGAGTACATATGACCAAGCCTGTCATATTTGTTCAGTCCATCTTGCCTAAGGTGGGGATAGTCAGTTTCATGGCGCTTCAGTTGTTAACTGGATGCAGCGTTGCACCTAAGCCGGCACAAGCGCAAGAAGTTCTGACTCGGGCACTCGCATCAACTTCTGATGCACCTGCGCCACTCGCTAAAAATGGCGAGTACGTGTTATTGCAGACAGATCAGTATCGAATACGGGCCAAGGAACCTGCTGACCCATTTCACAAGCAGGGACTGCGGCCAGAAACGATACAGATCAAGATGTGGCAATTGGGTGATGGTGGCCAGACCTTCAAGATTCAACATCTGAACCCAACCTCAGGTGAGATTGTGTGGGAAATGACCCAATCTGTTGTCAACGGCCAAATTTACAGGACTGTGCGTGACACTTTAGCTGCGGTCGAATTCACAACGGTTATTCCTCCATATGATGTTGCTACACAAGATCCGGATGTGATTGCAGCAGAATCAGCGCGTCGAACCAAATTGTTAGAAATTCTGGGGCGGAATGCGACTGTATCGACACTCCAATCCACTGTTACTGGGAAGCCTATATTCCGAGTTGTGTCGCGTATTCCCTTTGATCCTGCTTCAACAGATGCGTTGATTGTCGATGAAGCACTGCTCAGACTGCTTGGTCAGACACCTCAAGAGATATTAAAAACCTATGATGTTGACAGTGAGGCCTATGTGATTATTGGTCAATCGACAGTAGCAGTGATGCCTGATCGGGTTGAACGTCTAATTGAAAGCACGCAGCTGGTTTCACGCACGACGGGTCCCGCCTCGGATCTGACAACAAATTGGTTCGCAATTAAATATCCATCTCTACCTGTGAGCACATATGGCTTCGATATCCATCAGGAAGTCGCTGCGGGCCGTGCTACTGAGGAAATTAAGATGCTCGCTGAAGGGCGTGTTATCAGCATTATCAGTGGCCCTAAATCAGCACTAAGTCAGGGGTTGCAAGGCGCAGCTCCGGTATGGCAGGTATCGAACGAAGTTGCTCTTGAGATAGCTGGAGCTCAACAACAGGCCTGGCTTTGTGAAGGAGGTGTTCTTGCCAGTGATCCTGTTCGACGACTCCTCATCTTTACGACGGCGGATAAGCTGTTCTATGTCACTGGGCAATCGTTTGATACGAATGAGCAATTTCTGCAAGCCGTGCAGGCACAGTTAGGAGGGTAATCAATGAAAAACTTCATGTCGAGAATTAAGTCGATTGCTATTGGTGTCTTTGTCCTTTGTGTTGCAGCTGCTTTCATTATTACTCAACCTGTTCATGTAGCCGTGGCACAAGGAAATGGATGCACGGCATCCGTTGGATCAACATCATCACCAGCAGGAAATGGCACAGGGATCACGGGTGCCTGTTTCAGTGGGAGTAGCACTTACAGGCATTCTTCTACAACACAAGCATATGGCACTTACAGCATCAGAATTTATCTGACATCATCAGATGGCAACTCTTGTAACCCACGATCAGTCGATAGTGGGTATGTTGTCGCAACTTCCGTTGTACGAGCTACCAGCTATGAATCTACTCTTTCGTGCTCTCATCCACCTAATTACATGGGAACAGGTGTTCATTGGATCAACGGCACCCAATTTATTTCGACTAGTACGTAGCAAGAATTAATGGAAAGGTGGGTGAATAAGACATGTCGCGTCGATCGCGGATATGCAATGCTATAAAAACTTGCATAGTCTTTACACATGGACGCGGCTGCCTCAGCAGCCGCGTTTTTTCTTAACAGTTGGTTTCGGTTGGTCAACTAGCTCCCATCTGATTTCGTGCGCAGAACGCACAGCAGGCCCATAGCACACTGCTTTTGGCTCTGCATGACCTGCAACACCTACAGCGCTGCTTTCGCCTTGCCTCGCGTCTGGCGTGCGGTCAGGCCGGGTGAATTGTTGAAAAAAGTTGAAAAAACCTGAAACTTTGGCCGGAAAGGATGGTGCCGGGATAGCACAGGGATGTGATGTGACCAGCCGGTACACCTAGCCACACCTGACGGAGCTCCCCTGGCAAGATCCCCAACGCTGAGGATTTGGGAATACCCCAGCAGAATCCCCGGCATGCCTGGTCGAATGAGTCGTGACAATAGGGGAGGGCGGCACTGATCGCGCGCTG
>JBBQST010000163.1:0-9408 GCA_038213625.1 Thermoflexales bacterium | reverse complement strand
CCAGCAGAACGACAAGGTTCAAAAGGCAAGTGGGATTTGGCGCGCGGCCGCAACCCATTCTGCGAGTAGAGCCGCATTTGGGAGCTTCAACAATTCAACGGCCTCGGCGTCTCCAACCGCTCGCAGACGGCAAATGGCCCTGGCCAGACGCCTGAATCCGCCTAAAAAGTCGTTTCCCTTCGGTGTGGTTGTGATGCTGTTCAGCGTCCTGCCCTGGCTGCTCAAGATCAGAGTTCACCCAGCCGGCTCACTGGAATGGTTTGAATTGGGATCTGCGCTGGCCGTATTTCTGTTTATCTCGGGCATGTTGCTGATCGGGGTCCATCTGGCACGATTGCCGCAATACCGTAGTGAAGCCCAAAAATGGGGCAGCCTCTACTATTGCTACCGTTGCGACGATGCGTTTGAAGTCAGCAGCTAATCCAGCGATCCCCACAGCCACCACAATTGCTCCTGCGGCGCGGCCCCGGCTAATTCTGGGTCCAGAATAAACTCGCCCGTCTTAAAGCGCGTTTTCAGCCGCGCATCCAGCGTCTTCAAACGGGTCAACTGCTCTTGAAGCTGCGAGACATCTTCCTTGAGGAGTTCGAGCTTGACCCGGTAGTGAACTTGCGTAGTGTAGCCGGTGCTGCTCTTGCTTTGCAGGGCATCATCCAGATACAGCGTCCAGGCGTCCAGGCGACTCTTGAACTCGCGGCGCGCTTTGCCGTCATACAGATCGGGCACGCGATGGTGAATACGGCGCACCTCGGCCACCGCTTCGGCTAACTCGGGCGCATCGGGTTGCACCGCTTTGAGCCGCCAGGCCGTCTCCAGCCAGGTGCCGATGGTGAGTTGCGGCATTTGCAGGCCGTTCACGGCCCCCACCGGATAGAACAACACTTCGGCATGTACATAGTCGTCAATCTGTTCCTTGACGACTTGGGCAAAAGTCAAATCGAGTTTGAGGTCCATAGCGTATAGGGTAACGGGGAAGCTGCAGAAGGGAAAGGGGTATGGCACAGAGCCGAGACGCTGTGCCAACCCCTGAGAAAGTAAAAGTGCGGCGTCAGTAGTTGCGCTCTTTTCGGCGTTGTTCACGAACCTGCCGTTCGACCGCGTCCAAAGCGCCATCCAAGGTCGCCCTAAATTGTTCGCCTTTCTCGGTGGCAGCAATGTTCTCCGAGCCCTTGTAATAGATCACGATCGTGACTTCATGGATGTAGGCGGTTCCCCGCCCCTGAGCGGGCTGCTTGAAGTTGACCACGGCGCCTGAAATGTCGTTGTGACCTTGGGCCAGCTTGTTGATTCGCTCTACTGCCAGGGTGTAGAACTCATTGTCGCTCTTCTTCACGTCATCGACTTCGTTGTTGAATTCGATGGGAAATACGTCATCAGAAAATTTGTTGTCGTCCATGTTATCCCTCTTGATCAAGCCTTGGGAGTGGTCCACGGAAGAATTCCGTTTGCACTCCAAAAACTCACCCAAGGCCGCCAATCTACGGCGTGTCCCAGTGCTGCCAAAGCAGCCTTGCGTGAGGTGTCATTGGCAATCCATTCGCACCCATCAGCAATCAAAGATTGCCCCATGTGAATGCCACGTTAATAGCGGAGCACTGCAATCGCTGGTGAGTCAATCGGCATTTCAGCTTGAGGCAGCGCGTAGACCCGTCCGGCCTTTTGCAGGGTCTGCATGGCCGCGAAGTCCAATAGTTCCAGGTTGTCTGCCTGGCTTTGTCCTGCCTGGGAATGGATAACCTTTCCGGTATCAGTATTGAACTGGCCCCACGCCTGCTTATCGACGGCGATAACCAGTTTGTCCACCCGCCCATAGAAAGCGGCTGCGACAATCTCGTGAAGGTTGTCCGTGGCTTTCTCTGTGCCGGCAAGCTCATGGTATTGCTCAATGACGCCTTGCATTTCCTGACGAAAATAGGGCTCCACAAGCGGCCACGCCTGCTCCTGCAATTCCTCAGCACGCAACTGCTCAGGGTTGCCGGTAATGCCGTTTTCCATAATGGTGGGGTAGTCGCTGACTTTTTTATAAATCGGCAGCAAATACTCGACACCGGCCAGCACCAGGGGTGATCGCTCCTCGCGCAAAATGGGTTTCAATCCGGCATCCAGCAGGTTCAGGTAACGCTCGATTCTGATCTTCTGCTCTTCATCGCCCGACCCATGCCCGTGGAATATGCCGGTGCGCACACCGCCGTTTGCAGTGCTGGAATGAACTTGCAGCTGCTTTTCTGGATCATCAAACTTGAGCGCTTCATCCAGACTGTCAGGCGTGCCTTCAGGCAGGTCAATCTGGCCAATGCTGTAGCGTGTGCCTTCAAACAGGCGGGCCTCATCCTGGCTGACGGCCAGAATGTAGTAATGGCCATTGCTTGTGAACAGCGGCAAAACAGGTTTGACGTAATACGATTGAGCGATGACCAGTCGTTCTTCGACGGAAAATGGGAGCCGGTAATAGTGAAAGTCATTGGGCGCAACGAATACGGCCAGCCCCTCACGCTGATGCTGCCAGAAAAATGCCTCATCCAACAGGGCTTGTGCAGGTTTTAACAACGCATCCACTTCACGGCGGCCCATTCCATTGTCCAGAAGTCTCGACTCCGCGTCTCGAAGCAGATTCTTAAAACGAATAGGATCCTGCTGCGTATCCTGCCCGGCGCGATGGGTTGGCAGAAAGATAGAGATGCTGGGATTTTGCGCGTATTGGGCCAATCCCTCGATCTGATCTAAGGTCAAATTTTCCATTATGGCTCCTTGGCTTTTCTGTCTGAGGGCGGGACAGTGAGAACATGATACCGTTGAACAAACATCCTAATGCCAAGAAGAGTTCGATTAATTCGAGTGCTCGAACGAGAGCGCTGAATTGCCTCATCACCAGCCAGTAGATTTGGGGACAACTGGCTGTGTTACAGGGCGCAACGCAACGGCAATCAGCAGGTCTGGGTATGGGACGTGTTGGGAACGCAGCCCCCCCGGCCATCGCACGCCAGGCCGGGGGTTCACACCCATTGCCGCCAATTAATACCCTCGAAGTTGTATAGATTCATGGGCCACGGCTCTGCACAGGGCCGCTGTCAGATCATCTCGATAAACTCTTCCACTGCGTTGGCCATGCGCCGCAGGACGGGCCGCTCACTGTAGCGCTCGGCATAGTCCACGGCCGCTTCCTCGGCATCAATCTCGCAGTCGTTGCAACGCTCGCGCAAATAGTGCTGGTGGTCGACCACCCACAGATATAGGTCGCTCTCGGTGCGGCCGGGGAAGTCGGGCAGAATGTTGTCCTTGCGCACGGCCTCGATGATGGGCATATACACATGGTCGTACCAGTCCACCACGGCCTCGTCCTCGCTAATATCCCGCTTTTGCTCCAGCCCCATGTAGTAGCGGTGCATGGCAATGTGCTCGAGCAACCGGCTATACGCGCCGCCGATGGAGAAGCGCAGGTTCTGACTGGGCCGCAATTTGTCCAGCTTGGTGCGCTCCAGAAACTCCTCGTATTCGCCGAGCATGTGCAAATTGTTGGCATCGATGTCCTGCTCGGTGAGTTTGACATGAGTGACCGCCTCCTGAACCTCGGCGTCGATGTAGGTGGCCCCATGCTCGCGCGCCACCGAGACACGATGATTCCCGTCGAGCACAAAATACACATCACCCACTTTGTAGAGCTGAATTGGCGGCAGGTTCACATCTTCGTAGAACGCGCGGTTGATCTTGCGCCAGCGGTCGCCAATCTGGTTTTGGGTCGGCAAAAACTCATTGTCAAAATCGCGGTAGCGGCCCACGCTGCCCACGATCTGATCGAGCGGCACCGTTTGCATGCCGCGGTAGAGCATGCCGCGCAATTTCAGCTTGTCACGGACTTCGTCCCAGGCGGTCAGTTTTGTTTTGCGTCCGGAGATGAGTCCCCACACCGAGCGCAAAAAACTCTTGGTGCGCGCGTTGCGGAAGTCAAATTGGTCCTGGCCGTTGGTTGGTCCACTCATACGAATAGCCACTTTATATCACTCGTCCTTGAAATGCGGATACACCTTTGGCCGGAGCCGAAGCTGTTTCCTGCATGGGTTGTTAATGGTTTTACAGTTCGCGGCCATTAGATCTACCCAGGCCACCCATAAACGGCAGCACGATGGGTTCGCAGCTGCGCTTAACGGGTTTGATCAGGCTGATATGCCGGCAGGCACGCCAATGGGCGACCTGTCTGAACTGGGTCACGGCACTCGGGGATAAGGCCGTGAGCGACTTGGGTCAGTGAGCGTGCTGGGCTGCACTTACGCGCTCGATTCACACTCCAATGTTGTGTTTTGGTCTGCTTTAATCTGCTTTGTGTGATCCAGACACTATCTTACCGTAGGTTTATTGAGGCCAGGTTAAAACTTTTTCCAATTTCGGTGAAAAGAACCCCCCACCCGCAAACTAAGCCGGTGTTAGCTCAGTGACGTTTTCGTCCACCGGCACGCAAAAACGCTTCCGCGAAACGTCTCTACACTTGCCAAGCATGACTAAGCAAAAATGTTTGATGATCGGCGTCGGCGGCATGGCGCGCCACTGGATTCACGCGGTGTGGCACTCGCAGCGCGACCGCATGGAATTTGCCGGCCTGGTGGATGTGAATGACGCGCTATTGCAGCAAACCGGCGATGCGCTGGACGTGCCGGCCAATCGTCGCTTCACCGATGCAGCCGAGGCGTTTGCCCAGGTTGAGGCGGACTATTGCTGCATTGTCACGCCGCCACAATTTCACCGGCAGGCAGTGGAATTGGCTGCGGTGCGCGGTCTGGCTATCCTGTCCGAGAAGCCGATTGCGGCCAGTTGGGCCGATTGTGTCGCCATCGTGCAGACTGTACAGAAGGCGAACGTGCGCATGATGGTGACTCAGAACTATCGCTACACGCCGCGCATTTTGACGCTGAAGAAAGCCGTGGGCGAGTTGGGCGCGGTGAACTACGCGGTGTGCCGGTATGCCTCGGATTACCGGCAATACCTGTCGTGGGGCGCGGCCTTTCGCCACGAGATGGCGCATTCATTATTAGTCGAAGCCAGCATTCACCACTTCGACCAACTGCGCAATCTGTGCAGCGCCGACTGCGAAACCATGAGCGGCTATGAGTGGCACCCCGGCCACATTCGCAACGGCGACGACCAATTTAAGGGCAGCGACTCATTCAAGGGCGACACCAACGGCCTGTATGTGATGAAGATGAGCGGCGGCAGTTTTGCCCATTACGAGGGTAACAACCTGGAAACCGGCAAAACCAACAGCTGGCACAGCGAGTATTACCGCGTGGAATGCGAGGGTGGCGCGGCCGTGCTCGACAAGGATCACATCGTGCGCATTGAGGAGCGTGGCGCCGGCGGCACACTGACCGTGCGCGAGGTGGCGAACGAGAAGCCACACTGGGACGGCCATCACGCCATCGGCGCGCAGTTCCTGGATTGGATGGAGGGCGGCCCTGAGCCCGCCACCGTGCTGGCCGACAACATCAAATCGGCCGCGATGATGTTTGCCGCCATCGAGTCTGGCGCGACCGGCAAGTTGGTGGATGTGCAGGCGATGGTGAGAGAGGCGACTGGCTGATAGCGGCTGGTGGCTGGCAGTCTGGCTACGCAAAGACTGTCCTTTGACAGACTACTCGCTCCATCAGCGATAGATCGTCAGACGATATTGCTTGGCCACCTCAAGTTGCCGGCGCAGAAATGCTGCATTGGGGTAAATTTGCACGAGGGTTTCATCCGTTTCCTTGCCAGCAATGAGCGCGTTGCGCGCGGCCGATAGCGGCATGTAGCGCAAGTAAATGCCGAGTCCGGCTCCCAGAATTGAACAGCCGAGGCTTAAAACAAAAATGAGCCCCAGGCATTTTGAAGCAAATCGACGCCAGAAAATATTGAGTTGATCAAGCTGATCAGAATGATTATTCTGATTCGCCAGCGCGGCTTTAAAAGAAAGCAGGGCAATTAATCCCACCCAGAACCAAACTGAGAAGCCGATATAGCGTGGACTGAGCGCGAGCCACCACTTGTCTCCCAGACGGCCAACGCCGATGGCAAATGCCAGTAGAAGTGCATATACGCACAGTGCAATGTAGGGAAGGAAGGTGGTTAGCTCTTTAGAAAGCCGTTTGCGCAAGATATCAAAAAGAATAAGCCCTAATAACACGCATCCAATGACGGCGGCAATGGCTGCTGTATAAAACGTCATCATGGGTGCGCCCAGAAAAGTGAATACATACAGCAAATAGGCAAGCGGCTGCGATAGAAATGAATCCAGTCCGAACGGGCTGGCCTCGGGGCGAAAATCCCAAAAATAGAGCAAGGTTGAGGCGCCAGCAGCTACCAGCCAGAGTACCGCGAACAGGATCTTTCGAGTGACCCCCTCTGCCGTCATCCAGAGCAGGATGAGCCCTGTGCCCCACAGGATGACGCCAGCCGCCATGGTGAATTGGGCCGCACTGACACACAGCATCGCTAATATGAGCCGTTGGCCTGTTAAGTCAGGATTTGCCAAAAGAAATAGACTGCATACAGAAAGTAGAGAAAATAGCGTGATGATTAGCTGTTCTCCATTCAACCAGTTCTCCCACTGGCTTAAAGAGAAAACTAAAACTGAAATCATCAATAGCAGCCCATTGGAGGGCTTGATGTCCAATTGCTTCCATGACAGATAAAGTTGTTGCCGGATGAGAAAAAATGTGGCAACAGCAAAGGTCATCTGGACACCCATTTCTATTTTTGTATTCCAACCTGTCAGTAAGGCCAGCGGGACCTGGATCAACCAGGGGATAACCGTGCGATGCTCATTGTTTTGCGAGAACAGATCTGACAGGGTGAGGGTGCCGCTATAGAACTTCGACACAAATACCGGCATGGTTGTCCACGGATCGTAAAAGGGGATATCGACTCCGAAAACGGCCACGTAAATTAACAGGACAACCAGCGGAAATAAAATTGCGTAGGGGAACCAGCTTTTGTTTTGTAATGCTTGCATTTGATACTGCCATACAGGTTCGACTCGACACAGTGTTCATATCCTGCCTGACAGATGATTTAGTCGTGACAGGGCCGTTCAAGTTTGCGGCCAATAACTATAGTCGATGACACATGGGGCTCGGCTCACCCGTCCCAGGCAGAATCACCAGCCACCTGTGACCAATCCCCAATAGTCAGTCAGCCAGTCAACCGACTGAGATTTCCCGCTATAGTCACAGGCATGTTAGGCTCCATTCGTCATCCCCTCGATTCGCTGTTTGCGCCGCGTGGCGTGGCCGTCATTGGCGCTACGGATAAAGAAGGCAGCGTCGGCAAGACGATTCTGACCAATCTCATCAGCAACCCATTTGGCGGCACTGTGTTTCCGGTCAATCCCAAACGGCCGAATGTGTTGGGCATCAAGGCCTATGCCAGTATCGGCGCCATTCCCGATCCCATCGATCTGGCGGTGATCGTGACCCCGGCCACATCCGTTCCCGCCGTAATTGGCGAGTGCGTGCAGGCCGGTGTGAAAACGGCGCTGGTGATCTCGGCCGGCTTCAAGGAGACCGGGCCGGAGGGCGTGAAGCTGGAGCAACAGATCCTGGAGCAGGCCCGCGCGGCCAACATGCGCATCGTCGGCCCCAACTGCCTGGGGGTGATGAACACCACCAACGGTATGAACGCGACCTTTGCCGGGTCGATGGCGCGCAAGGGCAAGGTGGCCTTTCTCTCGCAATCCGGCGCATTGCTGACCGCGGTGCTGGACTGGAGCTTCCGCGAGAATGTCGGCTTCAGCAAGTTCGTGTCGCTGGGCTCGATGCTGGATGTGGGTTGGGGCGACCTGATCGATTACCTCGGCAATGATGAACAGACCGAGAGCATTTTGATCTACATGGAAAGCGTGTCCAGCGCAAGCGGTGGTGGCGATGCCGCGCGCTTTTTGTCTGCGGCGCGCGAAGTGGCGTTGACAAAACCCATCATCATCATCAAGCCCGGTGTCACCGATGCCGCAGCCAAGGCGGCCGCCTCGCACACCGGTTCGCTGACCGGCAGCGACGCCGTGCTGGACGCGGCCTTCCGGCGCAGCGGCGTGCTGCGGGTGAACACGATTGCTGAATTGTTTTACATGGCCGAGGTGTTCGCCAAGCAGCCCCGGCCCCGCGGCCCGCGCCTCACCATCATCACCAACGCCGGTGGCCCCGGTGTCATCGCCAGCGACGCGCTGATTACCAATGGCGGCGAACTGGCCGAGGTATCGGTTGAGACCAGGGCCGCGCTGGACAAGATTTTGCCGGCCGCCTGGAGCCACAACAACCCCATCGATGTGCTGGGCGATGCGCCACCAGAGCGCTATGCCAAGACCCTGGAGATTGCCGCGCAGGACCCGAACAGCGATGGCCTGCTGGTGATTTTGACGCCGCAGGACATGACCGATCCGACCCGCACGGCTGAGCTATTGGTGCCGTATGCCAGGTCGTTGCACAAGCCGGTGCTGGCCAGTTGGATGGGTGGGCCAATGGTCGAGGCCGGCGAGGCCATCTTGAACCGCGCCGATATTCCCACGTTTGGCTACCCGGACACGGCCGCGCGCACCTTCGACCTGATGTGGCGCTACACCTATAACCTGCACGCGCTGTATGAAACGCCGATGGCATCGAGCGGTGTGGAATATAAGATGAATCGCGCCCGCGCCACCGAGATCATTCGCGAGGCCCACCTGGCCGGCCGCACACTGCTGACCGAATACGAGTCGAAGCAACTGCTGGCCGCCTATGCCATTCCCACGGTGGAAACCGAGCTGGCCACCTCGGCTGATGCTGCGGTTGAGGCCGCGCGCATTCTGGGCTATCCGGTGGTGTTGAAGTTGCACTCGTACACGATTACTCATAAGACCGATGTGGGCGGCGTGAAGCTGAATTTGCGCAGCGACGGCGATGTATTCCAGGCCTATCACGAGATCGTCAAGAGCGTGACCGAGCTGGCGGGGGCCGAGCATATGCAGGGCGTGACGGTGCAACGCATGGCCAAACTCGATGGCTACGAACTCATTCTGGGCAGCAGCCTAGACTCGCAGTTTGGGCCGACGCTGCTATTTGGCTCGGGCGGCCAACTGGTCGAGGTCTACAAGGACAGCGCGCTGGCCCTGCCGCCGCTGACCACGACGCTGGCCCGGCGCATGATGGAGCGCACCAAGATTTACACGGCCCTGAAGGGCGTGCGTGGCCGCAAGTCGGTGGATCTGGCGGCGCTGGAACAGCTTTTGGTGCAGTTCAGCCAGTTGGTGATGGAACAGCCGTGGATCAAAGAGATCGACATCAACCCGCTGATTGCGTCGTATGTCGATGGCTCGCTGCTGGCGCTGGATGGCCGGGTGGTGCTGCATGACGCCAGCATGAGTGTGGATCAATTGCCCAAGCCGGCCATCACGCCATATCCCATTCGCTATGT
>JBBQST010000162.1:0-9429 GCA_038213625.1 Thermoflexales bacterium | reverse complement strand
CACGGCCACATCCGGGTAATCCACCGGATCGGCCGACGCTGGCCCATAGTCGGCCACATCAACACCCTGCGACTCCAAATGCTTTTTGATGATCTCTTTCAAGCCAAAGCCAGCATCATCCGCGCCGATGGCCACAACGGGTTTATCACTCATGGTTCTCCTAATCGCTCATGCACATTCACACATGCAAAGCGTGTTGCAATACATTGATGAAACTCTCGGCCTGCCACGCGGCACGGCCCACACCCAGGCCCGCGCACTCCGGCAAATGGGCGTAAGCGCCGCAGTTTTGCGCAGTCACGCTGCCGCCATACAAGATCGGCACCCCATCACCGGCGGCACCAAATTGCTGATGCAACGTGCGCCGGATATTGGCAAAGGCCTCGGCCACATCGGCAAGGTCAGCCGGCACACCTGCCGCCCCAATCGACCACACTGGCTCATACAACACCAGCACCTCTCGCGGGTCAGCCAGCCCTGCCAATGCAATCTCTAGTTGCCGCGTCACGCAGGCCTGACCCGTGCCACGTTGCTTCTCAGCCGCCGTCTCGCCCACGCACAACAAGATGCGCAACTGGTGCCGCGTTGCTGCCAGCACCTTGCGATTCACATTCTCATCCGTTTCGCCAAATAAGGTGCGCCGCTCGGCATGGCCCAGCATCACCAGATTCGCACCACACGCCTTCAACTGCACCGCCGAAATCTCACCCGTATACGCCCCATCATCCTCCCAATGCATATTTTGTGCACCCAGCCAGATGCCGGCACGCGCGCATGTATCAGCCACGGTGGTGAGATTGGTATACGACGGGATCACCCACAACTGCGTGGCCGGCGCGCCGCTGGCCGTTTGATATTGACTAAGCTGCGCCACAAACGCGCTGGCCTCGGCCGGCGTCTGGTTCATCTTAAGGTTGGTGCCGAAGTAAAACATATTCGTTAGCGGTCGGAGCGCTTAAAGCGCTCCGACCGCTGAGTTACCGCTGCTTCTTGCCCACCTTCAACAACGCCACCATCTCTTGAATGCGCACCGCACGCGTCTCCGGCTTCTTCGCCCCTTCAATCCATTTGATGTAACCCTTGCGATAGAACGTCGCCAGCGCCTGAAAGAATTCAAATGCAGCCGGCTCGGCCGCCAGGGCGCTCACAATATCCACGGCCAATGTGTCCTGCTGTGGCCCTTCCGGCTCAATCTCGACGGTCACCTGATCGCCCGCGTTAATGCCGCAATCGCGCCGCCATGCCGCGCCCAACACCATGAAGTACGCGCCGCCATCGCTGCCCAGCGAACCGCGAAACATGCGGCCGTTGATGGCCGCCCGAATGTGGTGCCGGGCCTTCTTGCCCCACACGCTCTGTGGATCAAACGGCAACGCAATGAAAACACGGCTGCGCTCACCCACCTGCACCACGCCGTCAAATTTTTGTTTGCTCTGTTCACTCATGCGTCACTCTTTGCGTTGTTGTTAGTTGCTAGTAGTGGGTTGCTGGTTTTGAAGCACTAGTTCTTCACTAACAACTAACGACTAACAACTAATCACTCCCCTTCATATCCACGGATTCACGGCCAGCTTGATCACTTCGCTGCGCTGCATGCGCATCAGGCCGTCCTCCACTTGCTCCAATGGAATTTCGCCGTCGAGCAACGGCTTCACATTCACCTGCCCGCTGGCCAGCATGTCACGGGCCATCTCGGCCGTGCGCGGCGTCAGGTGAAACGTGCCCTTCATGGTGATCTCGCCGTAGTGCAAATGAGTCGCATCGAAGGCCACTTGCGTGCCGCCCGGCAGGCCGCTGAACTGCATCACCGTGCCGCCCTTGCGCGTCATCAACATGGCCTGCTGCCAGGTCTCGGGCGTGCCGGCGCACTCAATCGTCACGTCTGCGCCGTGGCCGTCGGTTTGCGACTTTACAAATTCAATGGGATCGCCGTCGAGCGTGCTGAATAGCACATCGGCACCGACTTGATTTGCGCGTTCGAGCCGGCCCTTGTTGCGCCCAATCGCAATCACGCACGATGCGCCCAGCGACTTGACCAGTTGAATTTGCATCAACCCCTGCGCGCCCACGCCCAGGATTGCAACACGGTCGCCGAGTTGAATATTGGCGTTGCTGGCACTGAGCACGGCGCAGGCCAGCGGCTCCACAAAGGCCGCCTCGGCTGCTGGCAGATGCGCCGGCCGCAAAAACAAATTTTGCGCCACGATGTGGGCGGGCAATTTGTAATACTCGGCGTAGCTGCCGAAGCTAAAGCGGCTTTCCAGTTCGACGCACTGCTGGGGGCGGTTGCGCCGGCAATAGAAGCACTGGTTGCATGGCGCGCTGTTCACGCCCATCACCGCGTCGCCCTCGCGAAATTTCGCCACATCAATGCCCACAGTCGTCACGATGCCCGAATACTCGTGCCCAAACGGCATGGGCGGCTTGAACAACTTGTGGCCGCGCCGAAACGCCTTCAGATCAGTGCCGCAGGTGGTGGCCGCTTCCACCTTGATAACAACCTCGCCACGACCCGGCGTCGGCACTGGCACCTCGCGCAATTCCAACTGACCCGGCGCAAGAAAATATACAGCCCGCAAAATTTACTTCGTCCCTTCGATTAAAGCAGCAGCAGACATTTGTGCTCGCGTGGCCGGTATCACATGGCTCCACACGATGAAGCCCAGCGTCGAGATCAACAGCAGCAAAAACCCCGGCTCATACAGCGCCTTGGTGAGCGGCTGAAACATGCCGATGATGCCGAGCGCAATGCCGCCGATCACCACGGCCTCGATCACCGCGTGTGTGCGAGGGTTGACGCGATGGTTGAGTCGCCGCGACAGCCTGACGATGAAGGTGATGAAGGCTGTCAGAAACGCGATGAATCCAACAATGAAAACCGTGGCCTGTAAAAATGGGGACATAGGTAATTAGCCGTTATAGAACCTTAGGTTCTGCCACTATGCGAATCTACAATCGAGCGCCGTCTACTTTGCTAAAGATGTGCAGCCGCTCGCGGTGAATATTAAACCGAACCGGTTGGCCGAGTTTGAGTTGAGCGATGCCGCCGACCGTGCTCAAAATCGTCTGCGCGCCAGAGCGAATGTGCACGATGGTTTCAACACCCAACGGCTCCAACAACGACACCTCGCCGGCCAGATCCCCCTCAGTATCAATTCGTACATCCTCGGGCCGCAAGCCCAGAATAAAGGCGTCGGGAGCCTTGTTTTGCGCCGGCAATAGCAGGCTCAAACCGCTGCTTTGGGTGAGGTGAATTCGGCCGGCCTGCATCTCGGCCGGCATCAAGTTAATCCGCGGCACGCCCACCATCTTGGCCACAAAGGCGTTGGCCGGCTTGTCGTAGATCTCGCGCGGCGTGCCCACTTGCACCAACACCCCATCGCGCATCACACCCACCCGATCCGCCATCGTCATTGCCTCGATCTGGTCGTGGGTCACGAACAAGGTGGTGCTGTGCTTCTCGCGCTGCAGCCGGCCCAGCTCGATGCGCAGCGCCTCGCGCAGCTTGGCGTCCAGGTTGGACAGCGGCTCGTCCATCAGGAAAATTTGCGGCTCGCGCACCAAGGCCCGGCCGATGGCCACGCGTTGCATCTCGCCGCCCGACAAGTTGCGGGTCGAGCGTTGCAACAGGTGGCTGATGCGCACCTTGTCGGCCGCCTCCTGCACCCGCGTTTTGATCTCGTTCTCCGGCACCTTGCGGCCCGGCGCACGCAGCGGAAACGCCAGGTTGTCATACACGCTCATCGTCGGGTAGAGCGAGTAATACTGAAACACAAAGGCGATGTCGCGCTCGGCCGGCGTGGTCGCATCCATGCTCTGCCCATCGAAGCGCAGCGAGCCGCTATCCTGCCGCTCCAACCCGGAGATGACGCGCAGGGTCGTGGTTTTGCCGGCACCGGTCGGCCCCAACAACACAAAGAACTCGCCATCGCGCACGGTAAAACTCACCTCGCGCACCGCCGTCACATCGCCGAAGCGCTTGGTGATCTGGTCTAACTCGATTTGTGCCATTCTTAAATTAGCAGGGAGCTATGAGCTATGAGCGGTGAGCTAAGAGCGATGAGCAGCAAGACTCTCTGACCTCATAGCTCCTAGCTCACTGCTCATAGCTCATAGCTTTCTCCGTCTTCGGGTCAAAGAAGCGCACCATGTCCGGCTTCACATCAAAGCGAACATTTTGGCCGACCTGGTAGTCGTCATCGCGGCTGACCCGCGCTTGCACCACATTGGCCTCGCTGCCCAGGGTGATGACGAGCATGGTGTATGAGCCGTGCAAATCCACCGAGAAAATCTGGCCGGCCAGCGCGCCATCGGGCTGAATGTCCACGGCCTCGGGCCGAAAGCCGACGACCACGGCATCGCCCTCTATATGAGCAACGCGTTCGCGCCAGACAGGTGGCGGCGCGTAGACATTGCCGCCCGGCAGATTCAGTGCGCCGTTGGCACCGCGCGTGCCAGTCAGCAAATTCATGCCTGGGCTGCCGATGAAGCGCGCCACAAACAGGGTGGCGGGGTCGTGATACACCTGCGCCGGCGTGCCAATCTGCTGCACCACCCCCTGCGACATGACCACGATCCGGTCGGCCATCGCCATCGCCTCGATCTGGTCGTGGGTGACATACACAGTCGTGGCGCGTTGATCCAGCATCAGCTTCTTGATGTCCGAGCGCATCGTCTCGCGGAAGTCGGCGTCCAGCGCACCCAGCGGCTCGTCCATCAGGAAGCAGGCCGGCCGGCGCACCAACGCCCGCGCCAGCGCCACCCGCTGCTGGTCGCCACTACTCAACGCGCCTGGCCGCAGTTTTAGCAACGCGTCAATTTGCAGCAGCGCCGCCACATCGCGCACCTGCTTGTCCACGCTGTCGCGCCGCTCGCCCTGCGCCTTCAGCGGAAACGCGATGTTCTCCCACACACTCAAGTGCGGATACAGCGCAAAAAACTGGAACACCATGGCAATGTCGCGCTCGCTCGGCCGCAAGCGCGTGACGTCCTGGCCATTCAGCAAAATCCTGCCGTTGCTGATCGTCTCCAACCCCGCGATCATGCGCAACGTCGTCGTCTTGCCGCAGCCCGACGGCCCCAGCAGCGCAATAAACTCGCCGTCCTGGATATGCAAATCCAACGGCCGCACGGCATACGCCTCGCCGAATCGCTTCTCCACTTGTTGCAGTTCGATGTGAGCCAGAGGAGGAGTTTTTAGTGGTTAGTTATTAGTAGTTAGTAGGAACTACAAGCCATGCTTTACAAGTTCACTAAAAACTAATAACTAAAAACTAACGACTAATAACTATTTCTTCAGCGCCCCAAACGTCACCCCGCGCAGCAGATAGTCTCGCAGGGCAAACGTAACGATGACGACGGGAATGAGAAAGCCGAGTGAGCCGGCGGCGATGGCGGACCATTCGATGCCGCCGCTGCCGAGCATGGTTGGGATGCTGGGCGGGGCCGTGCGCGCGCGCTCAGTTGTTAGCATGAGCGCAAAGGCGTATTCGTTCCAGGCGAAGATGAGACAGAACACGAAGGTGGCGGCGATGCCGGTGATCGCTTGCGGCAACACCACCTTGCCAAACGCTTGCAGCCGCGTGTAGCCATCGACCAGCGCGGCCTCCTCATACTCCTTGGGAATCTCATCGATGAAGCCCTTGAGCAGCCACACCGAGAACGACAGATTGAACACGGTGTAGAGCAGGATCAGGCCGAGATGGGTGTCGCGCAATCCCAGATCGCGATACATCAGGAAAATCGGGATCGTCACCACGACCGGCGGCAACATGCGTGTGCTGAGGATGAAGAACAGCAGGTCGGATTTGCCTGGCACATTGAAGCGACTGAACGCATACGCGGCCAGCGTGCCCAGCACGGTCGATAGCACCGTGGATGCGCCGGCGATGATGAGCGAGTTGAGCACGCGGCCAGTGTATTGGCTGGGGCCGGTGATGGCCTGGCCGCGCTCGGCTGCGATGCGGTCGAACAAGGGCAGATTAGGTTGGGCCAATTTGGCCTTGGCCTGATCCTGTGGAATTTGCACGCGGTTAGTCAGCAAGTTCACGAAGCCTTCCAATGTCGGCGTGAAGAAAATCTTGGGCGGGGCAGACACAATGTCCGAGCGCGCCTTGAACGCCGTCACCACCATCCACGAGATGGGAATCAAGCTCACCAGCGCAAAGGCCAGCGAGACGACCACGCGAATGATGCGGGCCACATTGGCGCGCGTGCCGACTTTGTCGACTCGTGTTGCGATGATGACGGGGTTGGAACCAATAGGGCTGGCCGCCATATTAGCCCTCCCTCACTCGGTTCAACGAGCGCACATACAAGTTGCTCACGGCCATCACAATCACCAGCATGATGTAGGCCAGTGCGCTCGATTCGCCGGTGTTAAAGCGTGTAAACGCCACGCGGTATAAGTTCACGGCCGCCAGCTCAGTTGCATCACCTGGCCCACCACCCGTCAATCCCATCACCAGGTCGAAGGTCTTGAAGGCCTCGATGGTGCGAAACAAAATGGCGATGAGCAACAACGGCGCGACTTGCGGCAGCGTGATGCGCCAGAACTGGTACCACGAGCTGGCCCGGTCGATGGACGCGGCCTCATACAAATAATCAGGGATGGCCTTCAAACCAGACAGGCACAACAGCATCACAAACGGGCTCCACATCCACACATCCACAATGATGACCGCACCCAACGCGGTGGCGGGTTTGGCCAGCCAGTCGGGGCCGGCGTTGGGCGTGGTGAAGCCGATCAGGTAGTTGAAGATGCCATACGAGGGGTTGAAGATCAGCTTCCAAAACAGGCCGATGACTACCGGCGACATCATGATCGGGATGAGAATCAGGGTGGTGATGAGGCCGTTGCCCTTAAACTTCTCGCGCAGCAGCATGGCCAGGCCGAAGCCGACCAGCGTTTGCAGTGCGACGGACAAGACAACATAGCGGCCGGTCAGCGCAAAATACGTCCACACCTGTTTGTCCTGCAACAGATGTCGAAAATTCTCCAGACCCACCCATACTGGCGGGTTATTCGGCTTGATCACCGAGTATTCAGTGAAGCTGAGATACAGGCTGAAAAACAACGGGAAGATGTTCATCAGCACCAGCAGAATCAGCGTCGGCGCGATGAACAACCATTGAATCTGCCGGTCACTCATGCCGCGCCGGGGAGGTCCAGACGGGGAGGCGTTGCGTGCAGAAATTGCTGCCATTCGATTCAATACTTGCAAGCCCTGGGAAAGTGTTTCCCCATGAGGCGCGATCCGATCTTGGTAGGGGCGCAGCATGCTGCGCCCCTACGATGCGAACGATTGCTTAACTCTAGAAAGGTGCCATCTACTTCAAATTGGCCTTGGCCAGAATCTCGTCGTGGTCTTTCTTGATGGTGTCGAGCGCTTCCTGGGCTGTGCCCTCGCCGCTCACCACATACTTGCTGAACTCGCGCTGCGCCGGCACCAGCAGGTCGCCAAACACGGGGTTGTTGTAGAAGTCTTTGACAAACGTCATCGTCTGCGCAAAGGCCGGGTTATACGGCGTGGCCTTCAAAAACTCATCCGACTTCAACACATCAATGTTGCAGGTATAGCCGCCCAGCTCGGCCCACTTCTTCTGCGTCTCGAGCTTGCCAAACCACTCGATGAAGGCTTTGGACGCTTCCTTGCGATCATCGGCAATGTATGAGCTGACGCTGATGCCCTGTCCGCCCAGCGAGGCAAACTGGCCGGCCGGCCCCGGTGGCGTGCTGAAGAAGCCCACCTTGTCGGCATACTTCTCGTTGATCGACGGGTTGACCAGCGACGGCAGGAAGGCAAAATAGTTGGTGATCATGGCCACCTGGCCGCTGATGAACGCGTCGTTGACTTCCTGGAAGAAGGCATTGCTCAAACCCGGTGCCGCGAACTTGTAGAGTTGCGCATACAGCTCCAGCCCCTTCACCGCGCCCTCAGAGTTGATCTTGTCGCCCCAGTCGCCACCATAGGCGAAGATAAAGTTCTGCGCGCCCATGGTGATGGCGTCGTAGTCTTTCTGGGTGTAGATGCCGATGCCATACAGGTTCGAATCGGGCCGGGTGAAGAATTCGGCGATGTCGCGAATGGCCGCCAAATCCTTGGGCACGCCCAGGTCATAGCCGTACTTGGCTTTGAACGCTTCCATTTCCTTGGGGTCCTCGAACAGATCTTTGCGGTAGGCCCAGCCCAGCGCATCACCCTCGGTCGGGAACGCCCAATACTTGCCGTCATAGGTGCCGTAATACTGCAAGGTGGCCGGCGTCACCGTCTTGTCGAGGCCCTTCCCTTTCATCCAATCAGTGAGGTCTACATAGTGGCCCTGCGTCGCGGCCTGGCCAATCCACTGGCTGTCGCCGACGACCATGTCCCAGGCCGTGGCCTGCGCGGCCCAGTCGGCGCTCACCACGTTGTAGAAGCTGCCCCACGGCTCCTGCTTCACGTTGACTGTGATACCGGTCTCGGTCTTGTAATCGGCCACCAGTTGCTGCAAATAGTTGGCCGGGTCCCACTGCGCCCAGAAAATCGTGAGTTCGGACACGCTGCCGGCGGCGGGTGCTGCGGCTGGCGCTGCCGTGGCTTCGGTGCTGGCCGGAGCCGCAGTCGCGTCGGCGGGAGCGGCGGCTGGGGCAGTGGTGGCGGCTGGGGCAGCGGGCGCTGGGGCGGCGCATGCTGCAAGCAAACCACCTGCTACACCGATGAGGGCTCCGCGCGTCACGCCACGCAAAAGTTGGCGCCGGCTGAGCTGTCGGACCGGGTTCTTCTCGGACACTGTCGACATCTTCTGTACCTCCTGGAAAACTAATTGGGGAAATTAAGTTGATCGCATGCGGTTGGCCTACAAATATAGGGATGGATCAGCCAGCCGCACAAACTATATACATCCAAACCCCGTTTATAGAAAAAACGGGGCCGAATGTCAAACACCGACTTCACTAGGGCGGTTAATCTTTCTTTGTAATGGTGGCTTCAGCCGACTCCGCGCTCAAAGCGCGGAGTCGGCTAAAGCCTCCATTCCAAAGAAATACAGCACTTACTTCAAATGCTTGCGCAACGTCTTCACCGACTCGGCCACCAGCCAACTGTAGAACTCCTCGCTCAACACGCCGCTGCCGTGATCTTCGATGAACTTCAACTGCTCTTTGGTTAGCGACTTGTCGGCCGCGGCCAGCGCGTTCTTGTAGGGGTTGGCCGGCGTGCGATCAATCGGCGGCACAAACTCCACCGTCAGCGAGCCCTTGTAACCAATCTCGTTCAGCGTGGCGATGATCTTCTTCCAGTGCAACATGCCCATGCCGCAGGCCATGCGGTTGTTGTCGGCCACGTGAAAATCCACAATGCGCTTGCCGCAATCGCGAATCGACTTATACATGTCGGCCTCTTCCATGTTCATGTGATACACGTCCAGGCACACGCCCACATCCGGCCC
>JBBQST010000161.1:0-9443 GCA_038213625.1 Thermoflexales bacterium | reverse complement strand
GCGTATGAACGAGCGAATCAAAAATGGAGAAAGGGGAGGGGGGAATGGGAAGAGTGCTCCGTCCCCATTCCCCCCTGCCCTTTCCCCCCTCCTCAGCTTCGTGCTGATTATTGGGGTGTTGGTGGGGTTGATTGGGACTGCGCTGCGGGTCACTACACCAGCGGCCCCGCCGCCGTGGAGCGCCAACACCGCCGTCTTTGGTGATCTCGGACCCAGCCTGCAAAGCGAACCCGTCATCGCACTAAATGGCGCCACCTCGCTGGTGGCCTGGACCGACGAGCGCAACACCCTGCCCGATATCTACGCCAAAGTGTCCGGCAGCGCGCAGGTGCCAGATGCCGCCGATGTCCGCATCACGGGTCGTGCACAGGGCGCGGAGTGGCTGGACAGCGCCGTCGATCCGCGCGCCGACACCTCGGCCTCGGCCCAGGTCGAGGCAAATGGCCGTGCCTTTGTGGCCTATAGCGCAAAAGCGGATGTGGTGCTGGCGCGCCGCGAGCCCAACGGCACCTGGCTTTCGCGCACCCTGATGAGCAGTGGCAGCAGCGCCTGGTATGCCGATGCGCGCCATCCCTCATTGGTGGCGGTGGGCGATACCCTGATTGCGGTGTGGCAGGATTTTCGGAGCGAGAACTGGGACATCTATAGTGCTCGCTGCAACGGCATCAGCATGGTGTGCCAGCCCAATGTCAAGGTCAGCGATGACACCACGCCCGAGTGGCAGGTTCATCCTAAATTAGCGGCCTTTGGCAACACCCTGGTGGCCGTGTGGGAAGACCTGCGCGAGAACGGGGCCACACTGCCGCGCATCTACGCTAGCTTTTCAGTCGATGGCGGCGCAACCTGGGGAGCCAATGCGCCGGTCGATGCCGGCACCACCGCATCGGCCTACCCCAACGTCGCTTTTGAGCCCGGCGGCCTGCCCTGGGCGGTGTGGGAAAGCCATGTCGATGAGGTGACGGGGCCGGCTGATATCTTGGCGGCACGCTGGACCGGCAGCGCCTGGGGGTCGCCGGTGCGGGTCGATGCGGCACCGGTGGGTGCACGCGCGCTCAAACCCACCATTGCCGTGACCAGTGGTTCGACGCCGTTTGTGGCCTGGGAAGACTATCGCAATGGCACGGGCAATCCCGACATTTATGCGGCCAACTGGAATGGCAGCGCCTGGGTGGAGGGGGCAGTGTTGAATCAGGCGGCACCACAAACAGCCCCAACACTAGCCGCGTCCGGCACCAGTGTGCGCATTGCCTGGCAGGATGCGCGCAATGGCCAGGCCGATGTGTTTACGGCCAGTTGGAACGGCAGCGCCTGGATTGGTGCAGCGCAACTCAACGAGGATGCGACCCGCCTGTCGATGCAAACCTGGCCGAGTGTTCAATCGACGGTGTGGGGCGATTTGTATCTGACCTGGCGCGACACGCGCACCTATGAAAATAGGTTTTGGGTCAGCCGCTACGGCCACGACACCGGTCAATGGAGCAGTCCGGTTGCGGTTCCCACCGAGGGCGAGGGCCGCAATGGCCTGACCTGGAACGAGCCAGCAGCCTCGGCCGTGGATGGTGATGGGAATTTACACGTGATATGGTCGCAGTACAGCACGGCCGGCACACACATCTGGCACAGCAAATTTGATGGCAGTGTGTGGGGGCCGGTCTTGCGCGTCAGCCCCGACGGACCTGCGCAAGCGCGCGGCCAGGTTGCGCTGGCGTCTCGCAATGGGCGCATGGTGGCGGCCTGGGTGATGAGCGACTCGAGCGCGGGTTGGCCACCCAGCAGCACCATCTATGTGGCCGAATTCAATGCCACCACCGGCTCCTGGGGACCTCCCACGGCTGTGAATGCAGTGCCGATGCGCGGCGAGCCCCATCCCGCGCTGGCGCTGGATGACGCCGGGACCCTCTATGTCGCTTACAGCGATCTTGTGTATGGCACCGGCTTGCGGGGCAATATCCGGGTGGCGAAGAAGCCGTTTGGAAGTGGTGCCTGGTCGTTGTTTACCCAGGTGAATTCCAGCGAGACCACGTCAACGCGGGATTGGTGTTACCACGAACAGCCACAAATCGCCGCAGTCGGCACCGTGCTGCATGTGGTGTGGACGGGTTGTCTGTCGTTTGTGCGCAGCGTCTACTACAGCACCTCGGCCGATGGCGGCGCCACCTGGTCTGCCACCTCGCTCAAGCTGGCCGGCGTCGCAGATGGCGGCTTCCGGCCCACACTGGCAGTCAATCCTGCCGAGCTGTCGGTGGTCTACCCCAACCCCGCCGATGACAAGTTCTATTCGGCGGCGCTGCGCGGCAACACCTGGTTTACGGGTACTGTGTTGAGCGATGGCGCAACGGCCCAGCGCTATGCTGAAGATGGGCCGGCTGGATTGGCCTATAACCCAGGCAAAACTGAGTTTGTGGCCATGTTTGCAGATCGCCGCACCCGAGGTGTGCCGCGATTACTTTCGGCCTCGCTCGATAGCGACTATGTGCCGCCACCACCGCCGCCCACGCCCACCCGGCCAGCCGGTGTGACGCCGGGTGTGCCCAACAATCCCAACGCACCCACATCAACGCCAGTCAACACACCAGGGCCTACGCCTGATCTCACGCGATTGCCGCAAAAGGCTTTTTTGCCGTTGTTGCAGAAGTAGGAAGAGGCGGCTGGTGGTTGGCGGCTGGCTGCTAGCCGCTAGTAGCCAGCCGCCTCTGACTCACGCCTCGCAAATCACAGTCAGCTTGCCTGAGTAGCCAAACAGGTTGCCAACCAGCGGGTGACTGATGGTGACCTCGGTGTAAATGCGCTGGTCGCTGAGGGCTTGTTCCATGGCCACAATCTTGAGCGCGAACAGGCTGGGCAACTTGAGCCGCCGGCCAGCGATCAGCGCATATTGAGGGCCGGCCGCTGTCTGGGTGAGCGTTTGGCCGTCCTGGCTCACATCGAGCCGCAGGGTCATGGCCAGGGGTGGGAACTGGACAAATGTGTCGAGCACATGATGCGAGGCCCCGCCGGGCTCGGGTTTGGTGAGCGTGTAGGTGGTTTGCTCGGCATCGGCAAAGTGAAATTCGCGCCGCCACTCGAAGCAGATGGTGCCGTGATCATCCAGCAAGCCCCGGTTGAGCATCCGCACATGGGCCTTGCCGGTTTTGGGCGAGAGGGGAATCAGCGCGTGTAAGGCGCCCAACCGATTCCACGTCGTCATCTCACCTTCGACACGCACGGCATATCCGGGAGCGAGATCGTAGTGCAATTGAAGCACCTCGGCTAAACGGTCAAAATCCCGGCCCAGTGCCGAACGAAACAGAGCTTGCGCGTGTCCATGCATTTAACGTCATTGTAGGATGCCGGCTGAGCATGGCGTGAGACATGCATTGGCGCTTGGCGTGGGCGTCTACTACTCCGCAGATTCCCTGGATTTCGGCTGGTCGCCCAAGCGCTTGTGCTTTTGTTCGACCTTGAGCGTGAACGAGAACCGATCGACGATGGAGGGTTCACCTTCCCATTCACGCCACAGCTTCATGCGCACTTTGGAGGTGCCGGGTGTCTGGGGCTTGACCGTCCACATGGCCTCGCCACCGCTACCGATGGCCTCAGTCGCGCGCTCAAAGCCGGCGCGTTCGACCTGGACCCTCTTCTTATCCAGGTTGTCAAAATCCCACTGATAACCCGTGGTGCTGTTCTCGCGCAGCCGAACAAACACCGTGTCGCCATCGGCCACTTTAATGGTTTTGCCGTTATCGTCGCTGGTCACCCACTTGCCATCCAGATCCATAGGACAGGTCCTTCCTTGTTATATGTTAGAAGCTTTACTAATGGGCATTATGGACCCGCCCGGCAAAAACTACAGGGTAATGCCGTAAGACTCGGGGAAGAATGCGGCCAGAATGTATTGATCCAACGCATACGCAAATCCACCATCGCCCCAGCCGGTTCCCCAACTGTTGCGCACGATGAATCGGTCATTGGTGTAGCCGACGATGCAGATGGCATGACCGCCGCGAATGGTCATGGGCTGAAACGCATCCAGGTTGCCTTTGGTCTTGGTGGCGTTGTTCCAGGTGTCATCGACATTCAAGCCAGCCAGAATCGGCCCATTGCTGGCCAGCCAGGTGCGCCACTGGCTCAGGTTCTTGCCCAGATTGAAGTAGCTGGCTGCGCGGCGTTGAGCTGCCGTGGCATAGAAGGCGTTGGTGTTGCCGGTGAACAACAGCGTCTTCAAGTTAAACGGCAGCATGTCCTCCAACACGATGCCATATCGGCGGCAAATGTCCATCGCCGCTTTCAGGGTCGTGCCGGCCTCTTCGATGAAGCTCTCGGGGCGCTGGGTGAACTGATCAGTCTCCTTGCTGGCCATCCATGTAAAGCGCGGCGATAGCAGCTCGGTCTCGGTCAGTTTGCCCGCTGTCACGAGGTGATAGCGCATCACACCGTCGGCCGTGGCCCAGCCCACGCACGAGCCGGTCATGCCCTGATCGCCCACCTTCCACCAATCCTGGCGCAAATCTTTGCTGGTCGGCGGACTACGCACGGCGGTGAGTGCGCCGGCCTGGGTTGCATCCTGAAAATGCCAGTCCTGCTCGATGTCTTTTGACGGCATCAGGTTACACACGCGCTGTTCGGGCTTTATTTTGGACGCGGTGGTTCGAGTGGGTTTGCGATCCGATTTTTTGGCCATAAATTTATTGTCCTGTTCTCGCGTTAATTCAACATGGATTTAATAACAGTTTCAATCAGCCATTTGGATGGCATGCGTAATATCTGGGTCATTTTCAGTTAATGGGATTCTGGACAGGATGAACAGGATGGAATGAAATCCCAGATTTCACTGTCAATTCTGTTCATCCTGGTCAGAATCCCGAACTCATTGCCGCGCGGACATATTAATAGCCTACTCACAATAAACGCAGGTTGGCGCACTTTTGCCATTCACCCCATACAATTCTCAACATGATTAGGGTAGTGACAGACTCCACCGCCGACATCCCGGATGATAAGGTGGCCCAACTTGGCATCACCGTCATCCCCATGCTGGTCAACATCGACGGTACTATGCGCGAAGACGGCGTCTCCCTGACCCGAGAGGAGTTTTACACCCAACTGCCTCATTACAGGGATCTGCCCAAAACGGCCGCCAACTCGCCCGGCGTCATGATCGACACCTATCGCAGCTTAGGCACAGACCAGATTGTCGCCGTTCACATCGGCCGCAAGATCAGTGGCGTGTGCAATGCCGCCGACGTGGCTGCGGCCGATGTGCGGGGCGAGGGCATTGATGTGCGGGTGGTGGACTCGGCCTCCCTCACCATGGGCCTGGGCTGGCTGGTGATCGAGGCCGCCACCATGGCTTTGCAGGGCGCGTCGGCCGATGAGATTGTGGCCGAGATCGAACGATTGCGCGGCCACACGCATATTCTGGCCATGGCCGACACGCTGAAGTATTTGCGCAAGAGCGGCCGTGTCAGCGCGGTGACGGCCGGCATCGGCGAGCTGCTGCAAATCAAGTTGCTGATGAATGTGAAAGACGGCGTCATCAGCCAGTTTGATCGCGTGCGCACGCGCGGCCGAGGCATCGAGCGGCTGATCGATGAGGCGCATCAATTGCCGGGGCAGGTTCGACATTTGTCGGTGCTGTATAGCGGCGGCGACCAACAGCAGGACATCGCCCTGTTGCGGTCGCGCATCAGCGACCTGGCCCCCATCGAGCCGGAGCAGCCGGTGCTGGTGACGCCGGTGATCGGCGCGCACGTGGGGCCGGCGGCATTGGGTGTGGCCGTGGTCATGAACTAAGCTCACCGAAGAAAGATCGTGCACGTGTCACGTGACACGTGCACGATCTTTCACATGACTCGCTGAACATCCAAACCAGTCAACAGGTCTTAAGCTTGTGTCCGCGCTCGGCGTGTGCCCTTCGCCCCAAATTTAAGGACGGGCCATGCGTTGCATAGAGGAGAATCAACATGAGTAACAGTGATGGCAACAATCCACTCGGCGACATCGTAGGCAATATTTTGGGTGGCAACTCGAAGCCGGCCTCGCCCCCGCCAGCCAATAGCGGTGCTGAGAATAATCCCCTGGACGACATTTTGGGGCAGGTGTTGGGCGGCAGCACCACACCCGATCCGGCGACCTCCAGCAGCATTCCGGGCGGCTTGCCGGCGGGCAATAATCCAAGTGGTGCAAATGATCCGTTGGGTGGTATTCTCGGCAGCATCCTCGGCGGTGGCAACACACCCTCGTCCAGCGGCGCATCTGCGGGTGGCGATCCCCTTGGCGGCATATTGGGCAGCATTCTGGGTGGCGGCAACACGTCCTCCAGCGGCTCCTCTGCCAGCGGTGGCGACCCTCTCGGCGGTATTTTGGGCAGCATCCTGGGCGGCGGCAATACGTCCTCAAGCGGCTCCTCTGCCGGCGGTGGAGATCCGCTCGGCGGCATTCTCGGCAGCATCCTGGGTGGTGGTCTGGGCGGCGGCAATATATTGGGTGCTGGAGCCGGAGCCATGGCTGCCCCAATTCTGGAGCCGATTGCCGACTCCCTCTCAAAAAAACTCGGCATCTCCAAGACCATTGCCATGGCGATCGTGACCTTTGCAGCCACCAAGATCATTGGCAGCTTCCTGAACAAGCAAGGCAAGCCCACGAATCAACTGGTCGATACGGGTCTGGTGGACAAGGTGAAGGCCGGCGATGCCACGCCCCAATATCTGGCCGACACCGGCATGGTGGACGAAATTGCCCAGCAAACAGGCCTGGACCGCGACACCGCCGCCAGGAGTTTGCAATCCGCATTCTCACTGGTCGATCAGCAGTTTGCGAAATAGCCCTTTCACGTAAGCCTTGTGAGTCGGACATGCCAGCAGCCAGCCGCTACCCGCTGGCTGCGCCATCCTTTTGTTTTTCTGCGTAGAATCACCGGCCGGCACACTTGAGGGCCGCACTATGAACTATCTGGAATTTGAAGATCAACACACCTCCGGCGTCTACCCCAAGCGCGATTTGACGATTGTGCGCGGCAAGGATGCCGTGGTGTGGGACGACGCAGGGCGCGACTATATTGACTGTGTCGGCGGCCAGGGTGTGAGCACGCTCGGCCACGGCAACGAAGCCGTGGGGCGTGCGATTGCCGAACAGGCCATGACCCTGATCAGCTGCCCCGAAATTTTCCACAACGACAAGCGCGCCGAGTTCTACGCGGCCCTGCTCGAAGTGGTGCCCGCCGGCCTCAACCGGTTCTTCCTCAGCAACAGCGGCGCAGAAAGCATGGAAGCCGCGCTCAAGCTGGCCCGCCTGAGCACGGGCCGCAAGAATGTGATCGCGGCGGTGCGTGGCTTCCACGGCCGCAGCATGGGCGCGCTCTCAGCCACTTACGAGCCCAAATATCGCGAGCCATTCCAGCCCCTGATTCCCGGCTTCAGCCATGTGCCCTATAACAATCTGGATGCCATGGACAAGGCCGTGGACGAGAACACCTCGGCCGTGGTGATCGAAGCCGTGCAGGGCGAGGGCGGCGTGCACCCCGGCACCACTGAATATTTGCAAGGCGTGCGCGAGATAACCCAGAAACGCGGCGCGCTGCTCATCATCGACGAGGTGCAGACCGGCTTTGCCCGCACCGGCAAGTGGTTTGCCTGCCAACATAGCGGCGTGCTGCCCGACCTCATGACGATGGGCAAGGCCATTGGCGGCGGCGTGCCGATGGGCGCGGTGGGCATCGCCGACACGGTTAAGAACATCACCCCGATGACGCACGGCAGCACCTTCGGCGGTAACCCACTGGCCTGCGCAGCCGGCATTGCCTCCTTGCGCGAGATGCAACGGCTGGACTTGCCGAAGCAAGCCGCCGACAAAGGTGCCTATTTCACCGAGCGGCTGGAAGAGTTAAACGCACCCGTCATTCGCGAGGTGCGCAGCCGCGGCCTGTTGATCGGCGTTGAGCTGAAGACCAAGGTCGGCCCATTCCTGCGCGCGTTGCAAGCCGAGGGTGTGCTGGCGTTGCCGGCCGGCCTGAACGTATTGCGCTTCCTGCCGCCCGCTGTGATTACGCAGGCCCAGATCGACACCGTGCTGGAGAAGACGGCCAGGGTGTTGGCGTAGGGAAGGTTTGAAGGTTGGTCAGGTTCTTAAAGTCAATAAAGTTGTTAGGTTCGATGTGGTCACATTCACAACCTTGAGAACTTGATTAACCTTAACAACTTTAACAACCGTCCCATCATGATTGAACTGTTAGAGCAATGCGTCAGCATTCCCTCGCTCAGCGGCCAGGAACGCAATGTGGCCGATTTTCTCGTCGCCGAAATGCTGGCCCGCGGCTTCGACCGTGCCTTTGTGGATGAAGCCGGCAACGCCGTCGGCATCATTGGCGACGGGCCGCGCCAACTAGTCATGCTGGGTCACATGGACACCGTCGGCGGCGTGGTGCCGGTGCGCTATGAGGGCGAGGGCGAAACACGCAAGCTCTACGGCCGTGGCAGTGTGGATGCGAAGGGGCCGCTGTGCACATTCGTGTTGGCGGCCGAGCACATCCAATCGTCAATGGTCAATGGTGAATGGTCAATCATCGTCATTGGTGCCACCGAGGAAGAAGCCGCCACCAGCAAGGGCGCGCACTATGCAGCCACACAATACAAGCCTGAGATGTGCATTATTGGCGAGCCGAGCGGCAGTGATGGAATTACGCTGGGCTACAAGGGGCGGCTGCTGATTGAAGCGCATGTGGAGCAGGCTAGCCACCACACGGCCTTGCCAGGGCCAAGCGCGAGTGAGCAGGCGGTGAATGTGTGGAACCATGTGGCCGAGGTGGCCCGCCAATACAACCTCGACAAGGCCAAAGTATTTGACCAGTTACAACCCTCGTTGCGCCAGATTCGCTCCGGCGATGATGGCCTCAAAGAGTGGTGCGATGTCATGATCGGCGTGCGCTTACCGCTGGAGTTTGGGCCGGAAGCGATGGCGCAAACCATCGAGGAGTATCGAGCTCAACTTGAAGGCAGCGAACAAACGGCCGGCTTCAAGTTTCAATTTTCGACGCGCGGCCCCGAGCGTGCCGTGCGCTCGTCCAAAGATACGCCGTTGGCCCGCGCCTTTGTGGATGCAATTCGCATGGAAAAGTTGCGGCCGGCCTTCAAGGTCAAAACCGGCACAGCCGATTTCAACATCGTCGGCCCCATCTGGAACTGCCCCATCGTCGCCTACGGCCCCGGCGATTCCTCGCTCGACCACACCCCCATCGAGCATGTTGAAGTGGCCGAGTTTGAACGCGCCGTTCGCATCTTGACGAATGCGCTTAAGATAGCCATGCACTAATTGATTCATTTGTTCACTTGTTCATTTGCTCATTTGCGCATCTGAAATGAGCAAGTGAACAAATCAACAAATGAATAAATTAGTTGATGGCTATCTTAAGCGCATTCGTGAGGACGCGCACGGCGCGCTCAAATTCAGCCACGTCCACATGCTCAATG
>JBBQST010000160.1:0-9466 GCA_038213625.1 Thermoflexales bacterium | reverse complement strand
GCAAGAGCCAGCGCCAGCGCATGATCGGTTTTGCCAGCGGCGGTTGGTCCTACAATGACCACCATGAAAGGGACACCCATTACCGAGCAACTATACGACTATATCGTTGACACATTCGCTGCCGAGGATGATTTGTTGAAGAAACTGCCCGCTGAGGCCGAGGCCAGGGGCATTCCGTTGATCAACATCTCGCCGGAGCAGGGCAAGTTCATGCAGGTGTTGATGCGCGGCAACGGCACGAAAAAGGCCATCGAGGTCGGCTCGTTGTTCGGCTACAGCACCATCTGGATCGCGCGCGGGCTACCTGAAGGTGGCAAGCTCTACACCCTGGAGCTGAGCCCGCTGCACGCGAAGACGACCCAGGAGAACGTGGCTGCGGCCGGCCTGAGCGACAAGGTGGAGGTGATCGAGGGCGATGCGCGTAAGACGGTGAAGCAGCTGGCTGCGCATGCGCCGTTCGATTTTGCGTTTGTGGATGCCGACAAGATTCAGTATGTCGATTACTACGAGCAGGTGATGAGCCTGCTGCGACCCGGCGCCATCATCATCGGCGACAACGCCAGCGCGGCGGGTGATGCCTGGAACGCGACGCCGTCCAAGGATCGAGCCAGTTCAATCCTGGCCATTCGCGCGTTCAACCAGCGCATGGCCAGCGACCCGCGGCTCATCTCGTTGCTGGTGCCGATCAGCGACGGCATGTGTGTGGGCGTGGTGAAGTAAAGACGTTCGGCTGGGACAACTTCAGATTTTCACCACAAAGACCAAAAGAATACACAAAAGTTTCCAAGGCTAATTTTTAGAACGCTTTGTGCTCCTGGTGCATCTTTGTGGTGAAAACGCATTGCAAAAATAGACCCGCTGTGCAGTTACAAAACCGGCGGTGTGATGGCTGTGAGCCACATGGCTTTGCGCCGCCCTTCCACATAGATACCCTGCAAATCGGCCAGATGAAAATGAATGCTGTCGCCGGACTGCAAAATGAAGGGCGATGGCTGTAATTCCGCTCGAAGTTCCACTTTCAAGGTTCCCTCCAATACAAAGATCACCTCTTCGGCCTCGTGACCGGCCATGCGCGCGATATTGCCGGTGTGCGGCTGGCCGGTGGACACCACCACTTCGAGTTTGCCGCGTAAATTAGGCACCAGTAACTCGCTGGTCAGGCCGGCCTGGGGAAAGGACATGCGCACCCGCTCGGCGCGCCGCACGACCGGATGCGTGTGGGTGAGTTGTGGAGCCGCGCGCGTCAGGTGAAAAAAGGGCACATCCAGCGCGTCGGCAATCTTGATCAGCGAATCCAGCGAGAGATTGGTTTTGTCGCGCTCGACCAGGCTGATGAAACTGGCGGTGAGGCCGGTGCGGGTGGCCAGATCCTGCAAGCCCAGCCCCAGCGCTTTGCGCCGGTCGCGAATGCGCATGCCGACCACATTGGAGTTGGTGTTGGTGCCGCCGGATTGGGGTTTTGCACGCGCGCTTGCCCGAGTCATGGCCTTGAGCTGAGCGGCCGGTTTGGGGCGATTGGATTTGGGAGGAGAGGTTTTCGCGGCGGACTTCATGCTTGCGCCAGTTTAGCAGTCTCGCAGGTCAATTTGCAGTGCCGTAAAAATTAAGCACCGCTCAAAAAACTTTAGCAGCAGTTGACGTCCTATCCAAGGGATGCTAGATTCGGCCTGCCCCCACTGACGCCGAACGCTCCATGCTGAGTGCCAGGCGTTGATTCACAGGATTCAAGCCAGCAAAGATATAGAGAAGAGGAGTGACTATGAGCAATGAGCCAGGTCAGGAGCAGGGCCGCAGCGCGCAGGTGCGGCAAATGGTGGAGCAGATGGCCGATGCCATGATGCGCCAGGATGATGACGCCGTGGCTAGTTTTTTTGCGGATGATGCCGTCATGATTGCGCCCTCGGGACGCTATGTGGGCCGGCAGGCGATCTATGATGCCGGGCACGGGTTTAATCAGGCCTATTCCAATATCATCATCGAGGTCAAGGAGGTACTGTGCTGCGGCCAAAAAGGCTATCTGGAATGGAGCTTTGCCGAGACCCGCGATTCCGATGGCTGGACACACGTGATGGAAGATGCCATCGTGTTTCATCTGCGCGAAGGCGATGACAAAGTTTTGTACTGGCGCGAATATTTTGATCCGCTTCAGGAAAAGCTGATCTAGACGCGTCTTACAGTTCAACCATTCAATCTCTGAAATCGCCGGCTTGTTGGTTGTTGGTGTGGCCCCACAGCCCAAACACAGTCAACCTCTGGCGATTCATTCGAGCTCCCCGTCGAGTTCCTGTCGGGTTTTAAATAAACCCAATCACGTATCTGATTGCAGGAGAGACAGACACACATGATTCGTACAAAATTTTTGACCTCATGCGTTGGCTTGACGATGGCGATGGTTTTAGCGGCCTGTGCAGCACCACCCGCCGCTCCCTCATCGCCCACCACCGTGGCCACCACTGTGCCCGCCGAAGCCACATCCGCCCCCGCCGCCGAAGCCACTGCGGCGCCGACCGAAGCCACTGCACCGGCAGCCACTGCCGCCATGACCGCAACCACGGCGGTCAGCACGACTGCCAGCGGCGAAGTCACCACCTGGTATTACTACGACCAGAACAACACCGATGAGAAGGCCAACGAGCGGGTCGGCAACTTCTACATCGCCAAGAGCATGCAGGCATTCAACGATCAGATGGGCGGCCAGCTCACCTGGAACAACGTGCCGCGCGATTACAACCTGACGCTGGACCTGGTGACAGCGGTGCAGAACGAGGGTGACGCGCCGGATGTGATGCAGTTTGGCATCGCCGATCTGCCGCTCTATATGCTCAATAACACCATTCAGGATGTGGAGTGGGCCAGGAGTGAGCCGTGGTTTGCCGACCTCGATCCCAAGGGTGTTGAATCCTGCACCGTCGGCGGCAAGCTGTATTGCGTGCCCATTTCGGAGTCGCCGTGGCTGACCTATTACTGGACCGAGCTCTATCCAGATGGCTTTCCCAAGACGCCTGAGGCCTTGCTGACTGCCGGCACCGCCCTGCGCGCGCAGGACAAATACGCCATGACCTATTGGGGCAACACCTCGTTCGATGGCGAGGCGGCCGGGCGTTATTTTTATCAGACCATCGCCTCGTTCGGCGGCAGCTATGACGACGGCCAGGGCAACCTCAAGCTCAACACGCCCGAGAACATCAAGGCTGTGGAGTTCATGCGCGAGGCGGTGAGCAAGGAGCTCTCGTCGGAGTCGGTGTTTGCCGGCAACTTTGAGGAGGAGGAGGCATTCAAGCAGGGACAGGCGGGCGCATTCCCCACCGGCTTCTTCATCGCCGTGCGCTACCTGAACCCATTGAAGTCGCCGGGTGGCAAAGACTATGCCAACATCGAGGAGGCCGTGAATGACAAGGCGATTGGACTGGCCCCATTTGTTGCGCCCGAAGGCAACACGCCGGGCTGCATGCTGGATCTATTCGGCTTCGTGGTGCCGCGCACGGCCAAAAATGTGGAAGGCGCCAAGGCCTATATCAACTGGGTGATGGACAAAGCGAACATGGTGGACTGGATCGTGAATGCCGGCGGCGGCTTCCCTGCCAGCATCGCCATGCGCGCCGAGCCGGCCTTCCAAACCGAGGCCTACAAACAGGCTCAGGCGATCAACGCAGAAAGCGCGTGCAAGCCGTGGTATGGCTCACTGCAGCGCATTCCTGAGGCCAAGAAGATCATCACCAACACGATCTATGATCTGATCAAGGCCAAGCCCGATGCCGACATTGCAGCCGAGTTGCAGAAGGCCGATGAAGAATACGCCAAGGCGAGCTAGCGTTCTGTGAAAGCAAAGAGCTTAAGCCGTCATTCCCCGCCTCCGCGGGGAATGACGTGGTCACTCAATAACTGATGTTACGCAGCGCGAGATATCAGACTTCTTCCTAGAAGTCTGATATCTTTAGCAGGACTTCAATTACCTTTGATGCGAGCGACTGCCCCTGCGACACCGACCCATACGCCTGTGCCGAAACGATCTGCCTTCGCTCGTACGCTACCCTTTTGGTTATTGCTGCCAGGGCTGCTCATCATCGCGGCCATTCAGCTGTATCCATCGCTGTTCACGTTCTACCTCAGCGTGCAGCGCATCGAGCCGGGCACCGGCCGCTATGTCTTCCGGGGGTTGGACAACTTTGCGCGGCTGCTCTCGACCCAGCAATTTCAAGAGAGTCTGGCTCACACCGTTCTCTTTCTCGGCGGTTATTGCGCCTTCACCCTGGCCTGCGCATTGGGCATTGCGCTGCTGCTGCGCCAGCGCGTCCGGCTGAGCCCGCTCTACATCACGCTGATCTTCGTGCCGTGGGTGCTGTCGGATGTGGTGGCCGGCGTCATCTGGCGCTTGTTTGTGGTGCCGGAATATGGCCTGTTCTCGCCCTTCTTCGCCAACCCTGATCTGTTCGGCGGCTCACGCGGCATCTCCATCCTGACCTCGCCGGCCGCGCCCTCCATCCTGGGTGATCTGCCCTTTCCACCTGCACCGGCGCTGATATTTCTGATGCTGGCCTCGGCCTGGAAAATATTACCGTTTACCACCTTGCTAATTCTTGCGGCGCTGCAAACAGTGCCGCAAGAGGTGCTGGAAAGTGGCTCCATCGATGGCGCGACCGGCCGCCAATCTTTTCGCTACATCACGCTGCCGCTGATTTTGCCGACGCTGGCCGTGACCCTGTTCAACCTGACCCTGGGCGGCATCAACGGCGTGGGCATGGTGTTCAGCCTGACGGGTGGCGGACCGGGCACGGCCACCGAGGTGTTGAGCTATTTGCTCTACTCCATCGGCTTTGCCCGTCTCGATTTTGGCCTGGCCGCGGCATTGTCTACCTTGATGAGCATGCTCAATCTCGTGCTCGTCGTCAGCACGCTGCGGCTCACCGGGGTGCAGGAGGATTAGATGGCGACCACAGTGAAGTCCCTCACCCCCTCACCCTTTCATCTGCCTAAACGCGCTCGCTCTGTGCTGCTCAATCTCGCGCTGATTCTGGTATGTATGCTGATGTTGTTTCCCGTGTTCAGCACACTGGTGCTGTCGTTCAAACAACAGAGTGATGTGCGAAGCCTGCCGCCGCGCTTGTTTCCGTGCAACACGGCCACCGATACGTTTGATCTCGCCGCCTGCCGCTTCTTTGGCGAGGGTTATGAGCGCGTGTTTCTGGCCAAGCCCAGCCCTAATGCGCTACTAGGCTTTCAAATCACCGGCCGCATCTTCAGCACCTATCTCCCCAACACCGTGCTATATGCCTTTGCCACGGCGTTCTTTGTCACCATCATCTCGGCCATGTCGGCCTACGTGTATTCGCGCTATCGCTTTCGCGGCCGGCGCGCGCTGATGATTGCGCTGCTGGTGCTGGCGGGTGTGCCGGTGCTGACCATGCTGCTGGCGTTGCAGCAAACTGCCAACGGCATTCGCCGCATTATTCCCGGCTATGAGGAGCGCATCTTCATGATCATCGTCTACGTCGGCTTAGAGCTGCCGTTCGCGATCTGGGTGGTGAAGGGCTTCTTCGACACGATACCCAAAGAGCTGGAGGAGGCGGCTCTGATCGATGGGTGTAGCCGCTTTGGTGCGCTGGTTCGGGTGGTGGCGCCGCTGGCCACGCCAGGGCTGATGTCCATTTTCCTGCTCGCCTTCGTGAACGTGTGGAACGAGTTCATCGTCAACTATCTGTTGATGAGCAAGCAGAATTTGCGCGGGGCGATGTACGGCGTGTTCGACTTCATCGCCCAATCGCTCTCCAGCTACAACGCGCTGGCCGCGGCGTGTGTGCTGGTCATGGTGCCGGTGATCGTGGTCTTTCTATTTACCCGACGCGTGTTCTTCCGTGCAATGGTCGACGGCGCTATCACGGGGTAAAGGAAATCTGAATCTCCCGCAACGGCGCGAAGCCGCAAAGACAATTTTTTCTTCTTTCTCTTTGCGGCTTCGCGCCTTTGCGTGAGATCAATCCTTTCTCTTCAGTTAAAGCAAAATGCGCGAGGGATATTCCGGCACGCCCCTGGCCACGCCGCGCAGGCGAAACAGCGCGCCGGCTCCTGCGCCTTCAACGGCCTTGTTCGCGCCACCGGCCGTGGTCACATACATATCGGTGTAGTCGTCGCCGCCGAAGATGACGGACGAGACCTTTTTGGCTGGGAACTCGATGCGCTGCACTTCCTGGCCGGCTGGGTTGTATTTGACAAGGATGTTGCCGTCCCAGTGGGCCGACCAGACGTTGCCCTCGGCGTCCACCGTCATCCCGTCGGGCATCCCCATTCCCGGCCCGTCCTTCACAAACACGCTTTTGTTGCTGAGGTTGCCCGTGGCCTCGTCGTAGTCGAACAGGTAGATTTCGTTGGCGAAGGTGTCGGTGTAATACAACTGCTTGCGGTCGGGGGTGAGGCCCATGCCGTTGGAGCAGCCGATGTCTTCGAGCACCACATGAATGCTGCCGTCGGTGTCGAGACGGTAGAGCCGGCCCTTGCGCGTGGGTGTGGGCATGCTGCCGCAAAACACGCGGCCGCGTGTGTCGGCAAACACATCGTTAAAGCGCGACTCGCGCTCGTCGGGGATCTCTTCGATCACCGTGGTGAGTGTGCCGTCCTTCCAGTTCTTCACGGCCCCTTTGGCCATGAATAATAGGAGTGAGCCATCGGCCTGGAACGTAAAGCCACCCACGGTCTCGCCGCCAAAGAACTGCTCGTGCTGGCCGGTGGCGGGATCGTAGCGGAACATGCGCGGGTCTTCGATATCGAGCCAGTACAGCTTCTTTTCGGTTGAGTGCCACAGCGGGCCTTCGCCGGTGACGCAGTGGTAGTCGGCAATTAATTCGATGTTCATAGAAAGGGAAGAAGTATTGAGTAGTCAGTAGTCAGTGGAAGATGGCAGCTGGCGGTTGGCAGCTAGCCGCTAGCCGCTAGCCGCTAATCGCCAGCTGCTACTCATCGCCTCGGAGCCGCGACAGATCCTGCTCCATCTCGACGCGCTTGGCCTCGCTGGCTTCGCGAGCATCGTCCAGAATGTCGTCGATTTCCTGTTGCAGCTCTTTGCGCAGTTGGTCGCCAGGCTTGGGGGCGATGAGCAACCCGGCCAGCGCACCGGCCATCGCGCCCAGGAACAGGCCGCCCATGAAGTTCAGGAACTTGTTCATGGGTGAAGTATGACGCCGGTGGGGCGTTTGGACAACTGGCGGGAGAGGGGGAAGGAGGAAGGGGCTGCGGTTTCGCCTATTGTCCCCGCACCTCCCATTCCCCCTTCCTCCTTCCCCCTCTCCCGCTCACACGAAAGCCAACTCTCAATACAATACCTATCCCATGACTCTTCAACGACTCTCCAGGTTGAGTGATTTGCAGCGCACGGCTGGCACGGACTACGTGGCGCTGGTGCCTGGCCCAAACCTGGTGTATTTCACCGGCCTGCACATGCACCTGAGCGAGCGGCCCATCATTGCCCTATTTCCGGCCGATCTCAGCAAGCCGCCGATCTTGATTGCGCCCTTTTTCGAGGTCGGCCAAACCAAAGCTGGCCCGGTGCAGCTGGATTGGAAGGTCTGTAGCTATAAGGATGGCGAGCCCTATCAAGCTGCCGTCGTAAAGGCCGCGCAGGCGTACGGCCGGATCGACGGCCAAGTGATTGGTGTCGAGCCCACCCAGATGCGCGTGATCGAGTGGAATTTGCTCTCGCAGGCCGCGCCGGCGCTGAAGCAGGCCGATGGCTCACAGATCATCCAGCAACTGCGCATGACCAAAGATGCCGACGAGGTGGCCCGCATGAAGCGCGCCATTGTGTTGACCGAGGCGGCCTTGCAAGCCACCTTGCCGCAGGTTCACGCCGGCCAGACCGAGCGCGAGGTGGCCTCCATTTTGATGGGCGAGATGCAGAGCCGTGGCGCGCAGGGGTTGCCATTTGCACCGCTGGTTCAGGCCGGTTTAAGCGCGGCCAACCCGCATGGCAGCGCCGGCGACCGCGTGCTGCAAAATGGCGACCTGGTGGTCATGGATTTTGGGATGACCCTGGACGACTACAGCAGCGACATCACCCGCACCATCGCCATTGGTGCGCCGCCGGACGACATGGGGCATGCAGACATGAAGCATGTGTATGAGGTGGTCAAGCTGGCCAACGCGGCCGGCCGGGCCGCTGTTAAACCCGGCGTGACAGCACAGGAGATTGACCGGGCCGCGCGCGAGGTGATCGAGGAGTCGGGACTGGGCGAATACTTCATCCACCGCACCGGCCACGGGCTTGGCCTGGAAGGGCATGAGGCTCCCTACATGGTCGAGGGCGATCTGACCGTGTTGCAGCCGGGCATGACCTTTACGGTGGAGCCGGGCATCTACATCCCTGGCAAGGGCGGCGTGCGCATCGAAGACAACCTGGTCGTGACCGAGGCCGGTGGCGAGAGCCTGACGAGCTTTGATCGGAATTTGATCATTTTGTGACTTGTTGATTTGTGTTGAACAAATGAGCAAGTGAATAAATGAGCAAATGAGAAAATTCCGAAATGATTGATCTTCTCGTGCTGTGGGCGTGGGAGCTGGATGCTGATTTTGTGGTGAGGCTGGAGAAGGCCTGCAACGCGCGTCAGGTCAGCATATATTTTGCCGGCGAGCATGACATTCCCAAACTGCCGGCGCTGCTCGAATCGGGCCAGGTGCAGGCGCGCTGTGCCATTGATCGGGTGTGGGATTGGGGCGGCGAGTGGGAGCGGCATGTGCCGGCCATGAGGGCGCATGTGCCGTGCATGCTGAATCACTATGATGAAGTGCGGCTGATTTGGAACAAGCCCCACATTCATTTTCAAGTGATCGCGCACGGCTTGCACGCGCCGCACATGCTGGTGCTTCCGTCGGTTCAGGCCGAGCCCAATCCCAACCTCATGGACCTGTCGCGGTTGGGTGGGCCGTTCTCGATCAAGAGCGCCCACAGCGGCGGCAGCGGCGTGCTGCGTCCGGCGACCACGTGGCAGGATGTGTTGGACAAGCGCATGGAATGGCCGCACGATGAGACCCTGATGCAGACCTGGGTGGAGCCGCGCACGCTCACGTTTGGCCAGACCGAGAAGCGGGCCTGGTTTCGCGTGTTCTATGCCTGCGGCAGCACGTTTGTGTGCTGGCAGGATGATCGCACACACCGGCAGACTGTGGTGACGCCGGAGGAAGAGAGCCAGTTTGGGCTGGATGTCTTGCGCGGCATGGTGCACCAGATCGCCAATGTGTGCGGCCTGCAACTTTTCAGCACCGAGATCGCGCTCGACCAGAACGGCATCTGGCAGGTGGTGGACTACGTGAACGATCCATGCGACTATCGGCTCCAATCGACCGCGCACGAAGGCGTGCCCGACGAAGTGGTGACGGCGGTATGTGAACGCATTGCCGGCTGGGTGAAGCGACAGAGAAGAGGGGGGGGTGAGCGAGCAGGGGGGCGCCCCCTAGAAAAAAAAAAAAAAAAAAAACAATA
>JBBQST010000159.1:0-9478 GCA_038213625.1 Thermoflexales bacterium | reverse complement strand
AGCGCATTGGTCGCCACCACCCCGCGCACCGTGCCCTCGCGCAAGCCCTTCTCGATGGCGCGTCGCTCCTCGGGCAGGTAGCCGCCGCGATAGCCTTGGATTGACGATTTTGCATTGACCATTGACGATTTGGCCGACTCTAGTAATCGTAAATGGTCAATGGTCGATCGTAAATACGTCAACAAAATCTCCGTCGCCTGCCGGCTGCGGGCGAAGCAAATGGTTTGCGCGCCGGCTTGAATAAATCGCGCGGCAATGTCGCGCGTTACAAAATCGGCGCTCTTGCGCAGGCCCAACTCGGCATCCAGCATGGGCGGGTTCACCAGGATGATGTTGCGCTCGCCTTTGGGGCTGCCGTCCTCGGCCACATCGATGAGCGTGCAGGGCGCTTCGATCAGCCGCTCGGCGTGCTCCTGCGGGTTGGCAATGGTGGCCGAGGCAAGGATAAACGTCGGTTGTGCGCCATAGAACGCGCACAGCCGTTTCAGCCGGCGGATCACATTGGCCACATGGCTGCCGAAGATGCCGCGATACATGTGCAGCTCGTCGATGACCACGTATTTGAGATTCTTGAAGAAGCTGGCCCAGCGGGTGTGATGCGGCAGAATGCCGATGTGCAGCATGTCGGCATTGGTGATCAGTACCCGCGCCTCGCGGCGAATATCGGTGCGTTTGGCCTGGGGCGTGTCGCCGTCGTAGGAATTGACTATTGCCGATTGACCATTGACGATTTTGAAATGGTCAATGGCTTCAATGGTCAATCGTAAATGGCTGAGTTGGTCTTGCGAGAGGGCTTTGGTCGGGAACAGGCACAGGGCGCGCGCGTGGGGATTGTTGAGCAACTCGCTCAGAATCGGCGCTTGAAAGCACAGCGATTTGCCGCCGGCCGTGCCCGCAACGACGACGACGTTTTCGCCACGCAAAGCCGCCTCGATGGCGTGGGCCTGGTGGGTGTAGAGCTGATCGATGCCGCGGCGTTGCAACCCTTCGATGAGTTTGGGGTGCAGGCCAGCCGGAAATGGGGCGTAGCGCGGCGGCACGGCCGGCGCTTGCAACCAGTCCACCACATCCCGCAGGAAGTCCGAATCCTGACGCAACTGGCCGAGCAGGGCCTCGATGCCAATATTCTCGGGGAGGGCCGGCGGCGTTTCGCGGGGGCTGGCTTTGGGCATGGCTAATTCGATTCGAACGTTCTCACCAGCGGCGTGCGCAGGTGAATGACGCCGAACACGATGAGGCAAAACACGCCGGCCACCAGCGCACACGCCTGCGCCCCAAAGTTTTGGGCCAGCCAGCCGATGAACAGGCTGCCAAACGGCGCAATGCCCTGCAACGCCCACAAATAGGTGCTGATGACGCGGCCGCGCATCTCGTGGGGCGTGATGAGTTGAATGACGGTGTTGGTGTTGGCCAGCGCCGTGACGGTGCCCCAGCCAAACAACGCCACGGCCAGCAGGGTCAGCACCAGCGAGTTGGAGAGGCCCAATCCCAGCAACCCGAAGGCCACCGCGAACTGGCCGATGGTGAGCATGCGGCCCTTGGGGCGAAAGGTGCTGAACATGGTCAGGGCCAGCGCGGCGATGAGCGCGCCCACGCCCTGGGCCGTGGACATGGCGCTGTTGCGCGCGGCCACAGCCATGTCAGTATCGCCGGCTTGATGCAGCACATCCCGCGCAAACACCGGCACCTGTTGAATGACCGGAAACGCCATGAACCCGGCCACCGCCGACATCGCAATCAGCAACGTGATGAGCGGCGTGTTGCGGATGAAGCTTTGGCCCTCACGGAACTGGGCGAGGGCGCTGGGCGCAACGGTTCCATTTGCGATGGTGAGCCGCTCAGCCGGCGTCGGCGCTGGCTTGTGGGCAGTGGGACGAATGATCAATAGACCAATCAGCACAAACACATAGCTGATGCCGTTGGCCAGAAATGCCCAGCCCTCACCACCGTTTTGCACGAACAATAAAAATGGAGCCGAGATGGCCGGCCCCAGCACGCGGGCGGTGTTGAAGATCGACGATTGCAAGCCGATGGCATTGGGCAGGGCGCTACGGCCGACCAGCTCCACCATCCAGGCCTGTCGCGCGGTGATCTCGATGGAGTTGGCGGTGCCGAGCACGAACGAGAGAATGATAATGTGCCAGATGGTGACGTGGCCGGTCAGGGTCAGCGCGGCCAGAATAAACGCCTGCAGCATCATCACAATTTGCAGCACAATCACGGCCTTGCGCTTGTCGATGCGCTCGATGAAGACGCCGCCGGCCAGGGTGAACAACAGCGCCGGCAATGCGGCAGAAAAGCCCACCAGCCCCAGATAGATGGGCTGGCCGGTGATACGATAGGCCAGATACGGCTGCACCGTGTTTTGCATCCACGTGCCGATCAGCGACAAAAATTGACCCGCGTAAAAGATTTGAGCATCGCGCGTGGCGAGTGCGGGGAAGCGTTTGGCGAGTGCAGACATGAAGGCTTGGGTGCGTCGGCATTTGGGGTGCCGACGATATCAACCCTGTTTTACCATGATTGGGCGCAGGGCGGGTGTTGCAGGTCTTATTGGCATCAAGCTAAATCATGAAGCCAGCATAGAAGTCTTTTATCTCTATGCCTCAGAGACCCCCGGCCCCTAAAGGGGAGTCGCTGATGACGTCTTCGACTCCCCTTTAGGGCAATGGCATTGAATTAGTGAGTTTTCGCAGTGAGCGTAAATCCGTCATGCTGAGGCCTGGCGAAGAGTCTCCGGGAAAAACAGGCTCTAACCGAGTTTGGGAGAGATGCTTCGCAAAGCCTCAGCATGACAAACTTCACATTTATGTGCTTAATTCAACGCCATTGCCCTTTAGGGGCCGGGGGTCTCTGAGGCAAATTCCCAACTTAACTTACTGCTGGCAGGTGTTCTGCTTGCCCCTACGATCCAGACAACTGCTTCAACAGCAAGGCTGACTTTGGCGCGCGCTCCAGCACATAGTTCATGTAGCGCTGCATGGCCCGGTCCACCTGGCCGTGCAATTCGGGCGAGATCGGCATCGCCAGCACATCGGCCTGGGTTTGTGTTTGCAAATCGCGCAGCAGCTTCAGCGCGCTCGGCGTCAGCATCACGGCTTCGCGGACCTGCCGGGCAGCCACGGCGCACAACGTACCGCCCTGCTGGGGCGCAAACGCGGTCAGGATCACCTGGGCCGAAGATTGGGCCAGATCGGATTCCAACGGCGCACCGGTCATGGCGCATTCAAAGAGTTGAGGCTGGTAGCCGGTCAGGTTCAACAACTGCATCTCGAACAGACGCACCGCCAGCTTGGGATCAGGCGCATCGCACAGCCATTGCAGGCCGTCGGATAGCAGTTGATACAGTGCCTCGTCCTCGGAGCCTTCCTGGCCAAACTGATCCACCAGCTCACACAGGTAATGCGCCGAACTGCCACGCTGCATGTCCTCGCGCAAAACGCGATAGGTCTCGATCAACTCGGCCTGGGTGATGATGTCGAAGTTGCGGCCGCGCGCCAGTTGAAGCTGCGTGCGGGTAAACAGCTCGATGTGGCCGGCTTTGCGGCTGGTGATTTTGCGCGCGCCTTTGGCCAGCACTTTCAGCTTGCCCAACTGCGGCGTCATCAGCGTCACCATGCGGTCGGCCTCGCCAAAATCGTTGCGCCGCAACACGATCGCCTCGGTGGAATAGACACGCAAACGGGACATTGCAACGCAGACTGTATCACACGGACGATGAATTTGTGCCGGGATTGAACCTCGATCCAGAGCGATTTGAAACTGTGTTTTACGGTTGCAATGTTCGGCCTCAACACTGAGCTTAACCCATCCATTTGGCCGGCCAGATGCCACCAATACCGACCGCTACGGCCGCATCTTGTCCGCAACTCTAGATTTTGGCACTTAGAAATGACTAACGAAATGAGGTGAAATCATAAAGTTAACGGCGCTCAACCGCGTCTGGTGCACACTTTTCTGTTACAGAATTGTGTCTCGACATTCTTCTTTTTACATTTCACAATAACTATACGAAAGCGAATTTTGACTGGTCAAAAGCAAGAAAGTCGTGTTTAATATGCGACTAAAGTTGTAAACTGTGCTAAAACTAAGCGCCCTGTGAGTTAAATCTCAGTGCTGTTTTAGCAACACAATTTCGGTATGGCAATCCCCATGCCACCACCACCCCTGGGGAGGAGATTCAATGTCATCAACTGATTTCGCTCAACCTGTTCATCACACTGCACACCAACGCACCTCACAGATCAGTATTCGAATCGCTTTGATTGCGGCACAGCTTGCCGCCAGTATCACAGCAGCAGCCGCGGGCCTGCTCATTCCTGTCGGCGGCCCCTCTCCCGTGGCACGGGCAGCGGGTCCCATCACTGGAACTGTCTTTCAAGACTTTAACGCCAACGGCGCGCAGGATGGCACCGAAGCCGGTGTCGCCGGCATCACCGTCACCGCGTGGCAGAGCGGCACGGCCCCCATCAGCACCACCACAACCACCGATGCCAACGGCCTCTACACCTTCACACTGGCTGGTGCCAATGCCCGGGTCGAGTTCACTGGGTTGCCATTTGGCTTCCAGTCCAGTCCGGTGGGAACCAGCACCAATACGAGCGTGCGCTTCGTGGCCACACCGGCCAGCGCAGTCAACTTTGGCATCTTTCAGCCCAGCGCCTATTGCCAGAACAATCCCCAGTTGATCACGGCCTGTTTCACTGCCGGCGACAACATGACCGGCCTGGATCAGAACGACACCAATGTGTACTCGTTCCCCTACTCGGCCAGCGGCATCAACCCCGGATTGCAAACGTCGATGGCGCTGGCGAAACAGGTCGGCAGCGTGTTCGGTGTCGCCTATCAGCGCGGCTCTGGCAGCACGTTCGTCTCGGCCTATACCAAACGTCTGGCCAGCTACGGCCCCGGCACGGGCTCACCCACCTCGGACGGCACCGGCACGATCTACCGGATCGCGGCCGATGGAACCGTGGCCGCGTTTGTCGATCTGGATGACTTGTTCGGCCCCAACACCACCGGCGCAAATCCGCACACCAGCTTTGTGCCCGTGGCCGGCGATTTTGACGGCGGCGCATTCGATGCCGTTGGCAAAACCGGTTTGGGCGATATCGATATGGGCGAGGACGACGGAACGCTGTGGACGGTGAATCTGGCCGATCGCACGCTGTACGGCCTGCCCATTGGCTATGCCGCAGTACCCGTCGCACCCACAGCCGCCCAGGTGATCACCTCGGTCGTGCCCACCCCGGCCTGCGTGCTGGGCACGGGCCGGCCGTTTGCGGTCAAGCCCTTCAATGGCCTGGTCTACGTCGGCGGTGTGTGCACGAGTGAAAACGATGGGATATCGGCCAATCTACTGGCCTATGTCTATGCCTACAACCCGGCCACTGCCGCGTGGACGGCCACACCCGTGTTGCAGTTCCCCATGAACTATCCGCGCGCCTGCGTCGATATCTTCCCCGGCTACACCACCGTATGCAAACAGGCCACCAACGGCTCACTGGCGGGCTGGTTGCCGTGGAGCAGTGTCCTTGACACCAGCTTCCCAGCCGGCTACTCGCAGGGCTATGCCGCCCACCCGCAGCCCATGTTCAGCGGCATCGACTTTGTGCCCAATGGGACTAGCACCGACATGGTGGTGGCCTTCCGAGACCGCTTTGGCGATCAGGTCGGCTCGGTCGACCCTGGCCCCGCCAATAATTCACCCAGAGGGGCCCTGCTAAACGCGGTGCCGGCCGGCGACATCCTGCGGGCCAGCCTGAACGCGGGCGCACCGCCAGTGGGTGCATGGACGATCGAGTCCAACTCGTCGAGCAACCCTGTTGGCGCATTCGGCCCAACCGCTGGCGCAAACAGCTTTCAGGGCCCTGGCAACGGTGAGTTTTACTGGGGCGACGAGTGGGCGGGCCGGCACGATGAAATCGTGTATGGCGGCATCGTCCATGTCAGCGGCCTCAGCACCACCGTGGCCACGGCCATGGACCCGCTACGTGAAGCGACCTCGGGCGTGATCTTCCTGAATAACACCGATGGCGGCGTTCCCCAGACCTACGAAGTGCGCGCGCCGGTGCCCTACGGCCAGATCAACGATCTGGATTTCCGCAAGGCCAACGGCATGGGCGACATTGAAGCCCTGTGCGACTCGGCTCCCATCGAGATTGGCAACCGGGTGTGGCTGGATGCCGATGCCAACGGCGTGCAGGATGCCGGTGAAAGCCCCATCGCCGGCGTGCAGGTGCGCCTGACCAGCAGCAGCGGCGATTCAGTGGTCGCGACCACCGATGCGAATGGCGAATATCGCTTTAGCAGCGCGGTCGGAACCAGCACCGCCAACGCCATCTACAACCTGTCTACCGGCACCGTAGTTCTGGCCCCGTTGAGCGTCTACACCCTGACGGTGGACACCTTGCAGGCTCCGCTCGCCACCTATTCGCTCACCCTGCTCACGGCCGACCCATCACCCAACGGCACCGCCCGCGACAGCAACGGCGTGTTGGTGGGCGGTGTGGCGGTGGCCAGCGTGACCACGGGCGTAGCCGGCGCAAACAATCACACCTATGACTTTGGTTTCTATCCGGCAGCCCCCCCAGCCGAATCGTTGAACCTGGGCAACCTGGTGTGGTTCGACACCAACAACAACGGCACCCGCGATTCGGGTGAAGTTGGCATTGACGGCGTGAGCCTCCAGTTGTATCGCGATGTCAACGGCGATGGTGTATTTACGCCGGGAGCCGATGGACCTTCGCTCGGCTCGCAAACCACGGCGGGCGGCGGCATCTACAACTTCACCGGCCTCACCACTGGCGGCTATGTCGTCGTGATCAGTGGCACTCAGTTTGCTCCTGGCACACCCTTGGCCGGCTACTGCAACAGCACCTCATCCGACAGCGGCAACACCAATGTCGACAACCGCAATCACGGCAACGTGACCGGGCCGACCACGCCGGGCGTGTGCGTGCTCACGCCCGCCAACATCGTGGCCAGCACGGTGGTGACTTTGACACCCGGTGGCGAGCCGCCGATCCCGGTGGACACCGACGGCACCAACGGCAATCTGACGATCGACTTTGGCTTCTACCAACCCACACCCCCGGCAGAGTTGTTGAACCTGGGCAACCTGGTGTGGTTCGACACCAACAACAACGGCACGCGCGATACGGGTGAAGTTGGCATCGACGGCGTGAGCCTCCAGTTGTATCGCGATGTCAACGGCGACGGTGTGTTCACACCGGGGGCCGATGGTCCTTCGCTGGGTTCGCAAACCACGGCGGGCGGCGGCATTTACAACTTCACCGGCCTCACCACGGGTGGTTATCTGGTGGTGATCAGTGGCACCCAGTTTGCCCCCGGCGCGCCGTTGTATGGCTATTGCAACAGCACCTCCACCGACAGCGGCAACACCAACATCGACAACCGCAACCACGGCAATGTATCTGGCCCCACGGTGCCCGGACTGTGCTTGAGCACGGCTAACATCATAGCCAGCACGGTGGTGACTTTGACACCCGGTGGCGAGCCGCCGATTCCCGTCGACACCGACGGCACCAACGGCAACCTGACGATTGACTTCGGCTTCTACCGCATGTTGCTGGGCAACCTGGTGTGGAACGACCGGAACCGCAACGGCACCTGGGAGCCAACCGAGCCGGGCGTACCGAACGTGACCGTGCAACTGCTCAATCCCATCAGCACCGTGTTGCAAAGCACCCAGACCGATGCCAGTGGCTTCTACACATTTACCGGCATCATCAGCAGCACCTATTGCGCCGAGGTGGTGCCGCCGTTGGGTTACACCAACACGATTACCACGCCGACCAGTGGCAATCCCAACAACGATGTCGACCACGACAACAACGGCGTCATCATCAGCGGCACTGCCAACGGCGGCACGGTCATCCGCAGCAATTGCATGACCATGACACCGGGGGCCGAGCCCTTCATCACCACCACCACCGGCACCAGCGCCAACCCCACCCTGGACTTTGGCCTGTGGCAGCCCGTGGTCATTGTGCTGAGCAAGAACGCAGTGCCGGCACCCAGCACCCTTACCCAAACCATCCAGGTCGGTGTGGGCACGCGCATCACCTACACCCTGAGCGTGCGCAATGATGGCGCAGCGCCGGCGTTGAATGTGGTGTTGAGTGATGTGGTGCCGGCCGACACCGCCTTTGTAGCCGGCAGCGCCAACCCGCCGGCCACACCCGTCAGCAACGTGATCAGCTGGACGGTTCCACAATTGAACGTGGGCCAGACCGCCCAGGTGAGCTTTGTGGTGACTGTAGTGAGCCGCAACGGCGTGGCCATCGAGAACACCGCGTTTGCGCTCAGCAACCAGACGCCGATGACGGTGAGCAACCGCGTGGTGCACGTCTTCACGCCCACGCCCATCACGCTGGTGAACTTTGACGCCACCGCCACGGCCGGCAGCGTGATGATTAACTGGGGCACCGGACTGGAATTGGACACCTTTGGCTTCCTGCTCTATCGCAGCGCCACCGGCAATCAGGCAGATCGTGTCCTGATCACCGCCGAGTTGATCCCGGCGCAGGGCGGCAACAGCAGCTACCGCTTCGAGGACAAAAACGTGACGGCAGGCACCCGCTACACCTACTGGCTGGTCGAGGTGGAACAAAGCGCCAGCAGTCAGCCCAAGATGAACGAGCAAGGCACCACCAGTGTGACCTTTGGCGCGGCTGCGGTGCCGAACCCGAGTGGCAATGTGCCTGTGGTCGCAGGTGCAGCCGGCCTCGGTGGCGGCGTAGTATTGCAAGGCGCGGCGGGCGTGCCAGCGAACACCAACCCCAATGGCGATGCGAATGTGCTTGCACAGGCTGCGCCACAAGCCCAGTCTATGTCGAAGATTGAAGCGGCACCCATCGTCGCACAACCTGCGGCGAACACGAATCCGACAACGGCCAATGCCGCTCCAGTGAGTGAACCCGGCAGCGTGGCTGCTACTGGCGGCACAAATGACGCGGGCGTCGTTGCGGATGCACCAGTTCAAGCAGCCCAAAAGCCGGTGGCGCAGTTGCAGACTCAAACTACTTCAGCCGGGTTGCAACCCGCTGCTGAAGCGTCGGAATCCGAGGCCATGCCCGCGGCCGATGTGGCGCAAGCCAGCAAACGCGTGGCTGCGGCACAACCTGCTGAGCCGATTCAGGCCAGCGTGCAAAGCGCGGCCCCAGTGAATGCGCCAGCAGCGCAAGCCGCTGTGCAAGAGCCGGCACGCAACTCGAACATGCTGTGGCTGGCCGTACTGGCTGGCATCACGCTGGTGGCGGTGGCCGGCATCACACTGGTGGTCGGTGTGGTGCGACAGGCACGCCGACGCAGTTAGCGTGCAAGTCTTGTAACGCGCAATGCAAAACAAAAGGCTCATCCACGGTGGATGAGCCTTTTTGCGTTTCGAGCAGACATCGCTGTTGAAGCGAGCTCTATAATCTTCACATGCAGCGAACCGTGACACTTGAAATTC
>JBBQST010000158.1:0-9499 GCA_038213625.1 Thermoflexales bacterium | reverse complement strand
AGCAACGCACTTGCACCGAGCTGGTGTTCGCGCCACAAGGCAATGGCTTCGCCGGGGGCAATGGACTGATCTGACATCGGCTACACCACCAATTCACTGGTGCGAATCCGGCTGATGCCGCCGCCGTTTTCAATACTGCGGCCGCCAGCGAAGTTGCGAAAATAAGGCTCATTCAACAGCTCGGCCCGATACGCCGCAAACAACATGGTCGGGATCGAGGCCACCAACGGCGCGAATATCTCATCACACGCCGCATAGGGCAGCGTTGCAAATGCACCCGCAGATGCGCCAGTCACATCAAACGAATCCGGCGACACCGCAATCACGCGCCGGCCAATCGTCTTCATCGCCACCCCAATTTCGCCGGCCCGGCTGCTGTCGCGCTCCTGGGCACTGATCAGAAAAGTTGGCGTGTCCTCGGCTTTGGCAAAATATTGCAGATGCGCCCACTCCTCCACGTCCTGTCCCAGCGCAGGGTCACCGCTGGCCTCCAACATTTTGGCCGCGCTAAACAGCGCAGTGGCGTAGTTGGGGCCGGCCCCGCAAAACACAAACTCACTCGCGGTCAAGGTTTGCTCGGCCAGCGTCCGCGCCAGCCCCTCACTCAACTTCACCGTCTCGCGAATGGCTTCGGCACATCCCACCAGTTGCTCGCGCCACTGCCCGGCCGCCTGAGCCGTCAGCGTGCCGCGCACTTCACCCATGCGAATGGCGCTGAGATACAACATGACCAGCGAGGCGAAGAACGAGCGCGAGCCCGGCACCTGCACCCCCTGCGCATTGGGCACATCCGGCACACGCGTGGTCAGCACCCGACCCTGACTCTCGTTGACAGCCTTTGCAATGGGCGTCTGAGCCGAGCTGGTAATGGCCAACGTCGTCATGCCACGTTGGGCCGCACGCACCACCCCTTCGATCGTGCGCGTAACGCTGCCTGAGACAGACACGCCGATCACGCCGGCCTTGTCATTGGGCGACGATGTCAGCGGCGCACGCACGGCATAGCGCGCAAATTGCATCGAGGTCATGGCCTGGGCCGGGATGCCGCCCAACACGCCAAACGCCAGTTCGGTGGACAGGCTGGCATGGTGACTATCGCCACAGCCAATGAGATACAGCCGCGACAGCGACTGGCCCAGCGGCTCATCAAAAACGCGGTCGGCCTCGGCCTTGAAAATAGGGAAGACTTCCTCGATCAGCGTCGGCAAGCTCAGGATGTGTTCGCGAAACAGATTCATAGCTGGCGCGATGATACCTGTGCGCGGCGGCGGCGCACGCGCGGCGGCAAACGCTGGGGCAAATAAAAACTCCCACCTCGAAGATCGAGGTGGGAGTCATCAACCGACTTGAATGCGATCTGACGTCGCTACCGGTTAGGGTGTCTTGGCGTCAGGCGGCATCAACACGGTGTCGATGACGTGGATGACGCCGTTGCTGGCGACCACATCGGTCATCACAATCGTCGCGTCATTGATCATGACTTCGCCACCGCTCACAGTGATCGTGATCGGGCTGCCTTCCAGCGTGTCGGCCGTGCTCATGCCAGCCACATCGGCCGCCATCACGGTGCCACTCACCACGTGGTAGGTCAGAATCTTGACCAACTCAGCCTGGTTGGCCGGGTCCATCAACATGCCGATGGTGTCCGAGTCCAGTTTGGCAAAGGCCTCATCGGTCGGCGCAAACACGGTGTATGGGCCGTCGCCTTGCAGGGTCTCAACCAGACCCGCCGACTCCAGCGCTGCTGTCAACGACATGAATTGGCCGGTGGCAATGGCGGTGTCAACGATATCCATCGTCGCCGTTGTGGCCATCGAGCTGGTCATCATCTCGGTGTCGGTCATCATTTCTGTGTCCGTCATCATCTCGGTGCTGGTCATCGCGTCTGTGCTCATGGCCTCGGGCGTGCCAGTGGTATCCATACCGGCCATTTCCGTACCCGTCATTTCCGGCGTGACATCGACTTCCGGCGTGCCGGTCAACACACCTGTGTCGGTCATGACTTCAGTGGTGGCCGATGCATCAGTTGTGGACTCAGCAGTAGCAGCATCGGTCGTGGCTGCTTCGGTGGGGACCTCACTGACGGTGGTTGCAACGGGCGCAACCGTTGCTGCCGGCGTGGCAGTCGGTGTCGAACAGGCTGCCAGCAACAGTGCTGTAACAGCCATCGCAATAATTGGTTTAAATTGTTTTTTCATATCTCTTCAAATCCTCCATGAACGCTTGTATAACCCAACTGAGTAGGGTTAGCCGTGATAGAAAATAGCAGATTAAGCTTCGAAAATCTGCCGGAAAACAAGCTTTTCCTGCATATCGAGTCAAATGACAAATTTGGATGATGGAAAATTTCGCATTGGATTACACGATGATCTGGGTTTGTCTGACACAGTGTCTGTCAGGGACGTGTTAACCATTGAGAACAACGCATAACAAACAAATTGATTTGCATAAATGCGCTGGATGACGGAGTTTGTCGGCCCAGCCCTCACCAAAGCTGCGATGACAGGCTCGCTACGGTATGATGCGCGGCTATGAAGATCGCAGTCCTCGGCGGAACCGGCAAAGAAGGCAGCGGCTTGGCACTTCGGTGGGCCAATGCCGGCCACGACGTCATCATCGGCTCGCGCGACGCAGCCAAAGCCCAACAGGCAGCAGAAGAGTTGAAGCTGGCCCTGGGCGGCAACGCCACCCTCAGTGGGGCCGATAACCTCAGCGCAGCACTGGCCAGTGATGTGATCGTGCTGAGCGTGCCCTACACCGCGCATAAAGACACCATTGAATCGGTGAAGGTGGCTCTGGCAGGCAAGGTCGTGGTGGATGTGACCGTGCCGGTGAACCCGGCCAACTACATCGCCGTGATGGTGCCCGCTGGCGGATCGGCCTCAAAAGAAGCGCAAGCCCTGCTACCCGACTCCAAAGTCATCACCGCGTTTCAAAATATTTCGGCCGCCCATCTGAAGAAGCTGGATGCCGAGGTGCATTGCGATGTGCTGGTGTGCGGCGATGACGACGCCGCCAAGCAGATTGGTCTGCAACTGGTGAGCGATGCCGGCATGAAGGGCTATGACGCCGGCCCACTCGACAACGCCGTTGCCGTCGAAAGCCTCACGCCGATCCTGCTGTATATCAATCGCCGCTACAAGATCAAAGGCTCGGGCATCAAGATCACTGGCGGATAAAACTTGCGGCTGGCTGTTGGCTGCTAGTCGCCAACAGCCAGCCGCCTCCCAGCCGCCTCCCCTCCTCATGCTCCAAGGATTTCCGCTCATCGGCCTTCCCATCGTCCAGCCAGGTGATGATCTCGCGACGATGCTGGCCCAGACACTACAACCACTTGGGCTGCAAGACCATGATGTGCTGGTCGTGACGTCCAAGATTGTGTCCAAGGCCGAGGGCCGGTTTGCGGATTTGCGCGATGTGACGCCATCGGCCGAAGCACAAGCCCTGGCTGCCACCACGCGCAAGGATGCGCGGCTGGTCGAGTTGATCCTGCGCGAAAGCATCTCGGTGGTGCGCACGGCTCCGACCGTGTTGATTACCGAGCACAAGCTCGGCTTTGTATCCGCCAACGCCGCCATCGACCATTCCAACACCAGCATCGACCCCGACATCGTGTTGCTGATGCCGCTCGATCCCGACGCCACCGCGCAACACTTGCGTGACGCCTTGCACAGCGAATTCGGCGTCCAACTCGCCATCGTCATCGCCGACAGCCACGGCCGCCCGCATCGGCAGGGCACGGTGGGTGTGGCGGTGGGCGTGGCCGGTATGCCCGGCGTCGAAGACTGGCGTGGTCGCGAAGACCTATTCGGCTTCCAACTCCAGCACACCGAAATTGGTCTGGCCGATATGGCCGCCAGTGCTGCCACATTGCTGATGGGTCAGGGGGCCGAGGCGGTGCCAGCCGTGCTCTTGCGCGGCCTGGTCTTCTCGCAGCGAGATGGCACCGCAGCCGAAATTGTTCGGCCCGCCCACATGAACCTGTTCAAGTGATGCAAAACGGGAGCGCTGCATCCGCCATTTTCGCTCGCCGCATGATTCGGCGTTACACCACGCAACCCATCTCGCGAGATACCCTTCAGCAATTGCTTGAAGCCGCCGTGCGCGCGCCCTCGCCGCACAACCGGCAGCCATGGCGCTTTACCGTGGTGACGGGAGATTCACGGCGCCGGTTGGCACAAGCGATGGGCGACCAATTGCGTCTGGATCTGGCGACCGATGGCGTGCCGACCGAAGCGATTGAGCGCGATGCCGGCCGTTCGTATCAGCGCATCACGAGTGCACCGGCCAGCATTCTGGCCAGCCTGAGCCTGCGCGACATGGATCGCTACCCTGACGAGCGCCGCAATGCCGCCGAGCGCTGGATGGCCGGACAGGCAGTGGCCGCGGCCTCACAAAATATTTTGCTGCGAGCGACCGAATTAGGGCTGGGCGCGTGTTGGATGTGTGCGCCATTGTTTTGTGGCGCGGCAGTTTCGCAGGTGCTGGCACTGCCAGAGGATTGGGAGCCGCAAGCCTTGATTACGCTGGGTTATCCGGCTGATGAAGGCCGCGACCGCGAGCGCGTGCCGCTGGATGATGTGGTGGTGTGGGCGGGTGACGCTGCATCATAGGTTAGACGTCGGGAAGACGTCTGACCTATTGCCGCTTATGAAATACGCCACACAAAGATGCCGAGCATGATGAAGCAAAAGGTGAGTTCGACCACGCGGGCGACCATGCAACCGGCCAGATAAGCACCGCTAGTTTTGAGCGCCGGCCCTACCTGCGCACGCACCAACATTTCCACCAGGAATGCGCCGATGGCGGTGCCGAGCGCGGCCCCAATGAGCGTGCCAATGATCGGCACGGGCAGGCTCAAAATAGCCGCGCCGACCAGTCCACCAATCATAGCTCCGACAATGGTCTTCCAGGTCGCGCCGGTACGCCGCGCCATCATCATCGACATGAGCCATTCACTGCCCCACGAGATCACCGCGATCACACCCAGAAGCACCAGCCACGGCGTGCTGGGCGTCTCATAGTTACGCGAGGCCGCATAGGTGAAGATGCCGGCAAAGACCATTGGCGAGCCGGGCAATATGGGAATAATTGAAAACACAAAGCCCAGAAATATAAGCAGAAAGCCGGCACCGGAACCTAAAGTAGACCAATCCATTGTTTTGAGATTATCCGCGGCGCATAAGAGTTGTATTCAATAACGAACATTTAGTACCCCCGCGAGCCATTGACCACCGGCCGCTCCATCGCCAGCAGCGCAACGCCGCCCGGCGTGTCCACACCCAGGATGAGGCACTGGCTTTGCACGCCGGCCACATTGCGCGGCGGAAAGTTCAACACCGCAACCACCTGCCGGCCGATGAGTTGTTCCGGTGTATACAGACCCGTCAACTGGGCACTGCTGATGCGCAGGCCCAGTACGCCAAAGTCCAGTTGGATTGTGTAGGCCGGCTTGCGCGCCTTTGGATTCAACTCGCAACTCAGCACCGTGCCCACCCGCAAATCGCAAGAGAAAAAGAGATCGGGGTTGATCTCGGCGGCAAGCGCTGGTATTTCAGGTTGGTTTATGGTTTCGTTCATTTGCAAGAGATCAGAATTACGAGACAGGATTTACAGCAGATCTTTTACCACTCTCATCGCCCTAATATCCAACGGTCAAACGCGGGCCGTGCCACAGTGCCCAGGCCCACCCCATCGGCCGCGGCCAGCAAGTCTTGCGCGGTGGCGATGCCGTAGCGGCGCTGTTCAAAATACGCTCGCAACCATGCCGTAAAGCGCGCGTCATCGCTGCCTCGGCGCACCTGATCAAAGAAGAGTGGACCCTTGGCATAGATGATCGGGAAGTAGCTTTGGGAGGGCAGGCCCGTGGTCGGCTGGCCCACCTGCTGATCGCCATTCTGCCGGCGCTCGGTTTCATAGCGCGCGGTGAAGGCCTGGCTTCGATAGCGCTGGGCCGCATCAATGCCGTTTTGATCCTCCAGATACAACGACGCAGAATATTGGGCCAGTGCCTCATCCAGCCACGGCTCTCGAATGGGGTTGCTGCCGACCAGGCCATACCACCACTGATGCGCCACTTCATGTGCCACCAGCCACTCGAACTCGGCATTGTCGTTGGCGTAGAACGTGTCAAGCACACCAGCCAGCGTGGGGTATTCGATGCCGCCCGAGGTCGCGCTGGTGGCGAATACTTTGAGCTCGGCATAGGGATAGGGGCCAAATCGCCGCTCATAAGTGGCCAGCGCATTGGTGGCGTAACGCAGGGCGCTCTGGCCGGCGCGTTCGTGTTGGGGCAGATAGAAGCTGCTGACGCGCACCGGTTCGCCGCTCCCGCTCGGCGCATCTGCCGTGGCCACGCGATAACTGGAGTTCAAATGAATGGCGAAGTCGCGCACAGCCGCAGCCACACACGTGGTGGTTTGTTGCGAGGCATCGGCCTGACACACCCCCGTAGCCACTATGGGCCAACTGGCTGGCGCGCGAATCTGCACACGGTACAGCGCCACTTCGGATAGCACAATATCGCCATAGGCCGGCACCGCATCCAACAGCCATTCTCCAGCGATACGTGGCGCCACCACGGCATATGCATCGGGCAACGCCCACAGCGAGCCGAATTGTCCAAATGTGCGATATCCCGAAGCACCCTCACTGGGCACACTGATCGTAAAGCGCAGGCTCAGCGTCAGCGCCTGGCCCGGCGACAACGGCGCGGCAAGATCGAGGCGCAGGATGCTGCGATCGGGCAGACTGCTGTGATAGGCCCAACTGGCCGGTGCGCCGGCGACAACCACATCACCCACCTGCATATCTCCACCCATGTAGGCCGTGTTGGGATACAGCCGCAGCATGATCTCGTTCAGCGTTGCGCCCTCGCGATTGACGTAGCGGGTGGTTTGCTGGCCCGTGATGAGGCGTGCCGCAGGATTGAGAGCCAGCGCAATGTCATAGCGCGGCACCTGTTGAAGGCGGTCGAGATCGGCCATGAACGGGCGACGCAAGGCCAGGGCATAGCCGGCCAAATCCGGGTCCACCACTTTGACAAAGGCTGCCGGCGAGGGGAATGCTTCGAGGACAAATTCAGAGGTCAGGGGCTCGAACGAATCCACCTGGGCTGCGGCACCTTCTGGCTGCAAAGGTGAGGTGACGGAGGGCACGCCGCTGGGCGATTGCGGCATCCCTGTGATCCAGGCGCAGGCCGCGAGCCCAATCACCACAACCAGCCCAAACAGCAATAGACCGCTTCTACGCCTCATAACATAAACTCAACTAACATCAAAGTCATCCCTGTTTCAACATCTCGCATGGCCCGGCAGTCAGCCCGCTAGTCCTGCACCTACCACCTCAAGTCAGTATAATCTTTCGAGATGAAGTTGCCCTTGCATTCGACGATCCTCATCGCATCCATTGCTTCGCTGACCGTGCTGGCGGCCTGCTCTGGCAGCCCTGCGCCAGAACAGACGCCTTCGCCATCGCCCACGCTGGGGTTGCCCACGGCCCGGCCCACTGCCACCCTGCGGCCCACGCCGACGTTTGCCGCTGCCACCCAGCCACCGCCGTCCGAGCCGCTGATGACGCCGACCGCAATCGTGTATGTGGTGCAATCCGGCGATACCCTGATTCCCATCGCCAACCAGTACAACGTCAGCGTGCAGGACATCGTCGCTGCCAACGGCAATTTCGACCCGGCTCAACTTCAGGTAGGTCAGCAGCTCATCATTCCCTCGGCGCGCAGCCAGCAGCCGCTGGCCGACAATGCCTTGTTGCCCTCGCCGACGCCAGTGCCGTTTGAGGTGCGCGGCGAGAATTTCTTTCGCACCGCCGCCGGCAGCCTGGAGTGCCTGGGTGAGGTGTTTAACCCCGGTGCCACCTCACTGAATAATGTGCAGCTGCAAATCAATCTGCTGGATGAGGCGAATAACGTGCTCAAAAGTGCCACGTTGTATGTGGCGCTGGAAGTGATCGCGCCCAATGCCAGTGCGCCGTTTCGGGTGCTGTTCACCGACCCGCCGCCCACCATCACCCGCGTGGAAGTGAAGCCGCTGCGGGGCGAGGCGATTGACCCGGCTGTGCGCTATGCCAATGTGCAGGTGACCAAACAGGAAGGTGCGGCCGCGGGAAATCAGTATCGCGTCTCCGGCGAAGTGACCAACCAGGATCCCGGCGCAGCGCGCAAAGTTCGGCTCATTGTCACCACGTTTGACGAGAATAACCGCGTGATCGGCTATCGCTATCTCGTGCTCAGCGACGACGCAGTGCAACCCGGCCAGGTGTTGCCGTTCGATATCACCATGACCTCGGCCTCGCCCAACGTGACCCGCTTTGCCGTGGTGACGGAAGCGCTGAAGGCGTAGCGTCCACGTAGTGGTCTGTCAACGCAAAGACTTTACATAGCCACGTCATTCCCGCGCAGGCGGGAATCTAGGCCTCGATCTACTGTTGTGTCAGGGTTACGCCTGGATTCCCGCCTGCGCGGGAATGACGGCTTAGGTTCATCGTTTTCATCAAGTCTCAGGTTCGCCCTTGGACTAACCTAAAGTCTTTGCCTTGACAGACTCAGTAGAGACATTCCGCTGGAACGACGCTATAAAACAGAAACCGGATCTACATCAACTGTGGTGTGGAGCGGCACGGCCAGGCCCTTGAGCAACTCGTTCGGCGCGTGCGTGCGCACGATCACCTGCCAGCGATAGCGCTTGTTACGACGGGCAAAGTAGGCCTGGGCCGGGCCGATCACGTCGTCGGCTTTCTCCACCCGCCAACGCAGTTCTTTGGTCAACTCTGTGGCAATGGCGCGCGCCGTGTCCTCGTGCTCGTGCAACACCTCGAACCGCACCAGCCGGGTATAGGGCGGCAGATTCAACACTTCACGGTGGCCCAACTCGTAGTGCACAAAGCCTTTGACATTGTGCTGAACGGCATATTGAATGGCTGGGTGTTCGGGGTTGTACGACTGAACGATGACCCGGCCGGGCAACAGACCGCGCCCAGCCCGGCCAGCCACCTGCTCCAGCAGATTGAACACCCGCTCGTTGGCACGAAAGTCTGGCAAAAACAGACCCACATCGGCCAGCACCACGCCGACCAGCGTCACCAACGGCAGATCCAGGCCTTTGGCAATCATCTGGGTGCCGACCAGAACATCGGCCTGGCGGTGCACAAAGCGCTGCAGCAGGTTGTCCGCGCCCATCGAAGCATCCTTGTCCCAGCGCACCACACGGGCCTTGGGAAACAGGGCCTGGATCGTCTGCTCGACCTTTTGCGTGCCAATGCCGATGTGGCGGATGCGCGGGCTGCGGCAGACCGGGCAATGGGTGGGCAATCGCTCGCTGTGGTTGCACTGGTGACAGAGCAGGAGGGGAGACGGTGGACGGGGGGGGGGGGGTGAAGACCCCCCACGCGCCAGGGTAAAGGTGGAGGCCGACCCCCCGCGCACATAACCCCCCCCCCCACCCACCCACGCCCCCCCCACACAGAGAAACAGAACACCACACCGACC
>JBBQST010000157.1:0-9500 GCA_038213625.1 Thermoflexales bacterium | reverse complement strand
TGGAGCCGATTGGCGAGACCATCAAATATGCCACCATCATCGTTGCCACCATCCCGATCCTGTTTTTATACCCGTTCTTACAGCGTTACTTCGTCAAAGGCGTGTTGATTGGTGCCATCAAAGAGTAAATTTAAATCAGAGTGCGCTAGAGGCTAAATGAACGATGACCTACATGAATGTAACTGAACGCACGACCGATACCAAATACGATTTTTGTCCGTGGCTGTTTTGGCGTGAGGCCAGTGCTGAGGAGCAACAGGCGCAATTGGCGCACCAGGCCAGTCTGGCCGAAACCGGCGCGGTCACATTTGGCGAGCGCAGCTTTATCTCGCCCCTGGCCGGCTTTGTGCCTAACTGCGTCTCCATCGGCGATTCCAGTTACATCGCCGGCTATGCCTACGTCACCGAGAACGTGTCCATCGGCGCGCACAGCACCATCAACCCGTATGCCGTGGTGCGCGGCCAGGTCAAGGTCGGCGACGGTGTGCGTATCGGCGCGCATGCCAACGTGCTGGGTTTTAATCACAACTCGGATGACCCGGAGCGACCGATCTGGCAGCAGGGGGTCTCGGCCAAAGGCATTGTGATGGGTGACGATGTGTGGATCGGCTCGGGCGCAATTGTGTTGGACGGCGTTACCGTGGGCAGCCATGTCGTTATCGCTGCCGGTGCGGTGGTGACCAAGGATGTCCCGGACTATGCGGTGGTGGCGGGCAATCCGGGCCGAGTGATTCGCGACCGCCGCACGGCCAGGCCGGTGAAGACGTCCTCTGTGGATGCAGCGTTGCACACGTTTGGCCAGCGCGCTGCGTCGCAGTGGCAGGACGTGCTCAAGCGCAGCGAGAGCGTGGTGGGTGACGAGCCACGCTATGTGAATGCACCCGGCGCACCTACAAAAATATTTCGCCCCAACTGCGACGCCATCGAGATTGCGGCTGCGTTTGGCGGCGTGCCGTCATTGCTGCCCAAACAGGATTGGGTGAATCTGTTGCAAGCGGCGCAGGACGACGCTACGGGGATGCCGCTCGATCCCTGGCTGCCGCCGTCACCGGATGTGCCGCTGGCGCGTTTGGGAGATGGCAATACGACCTATCAAATCCTGTCCATCGGCTACGCCCTCGAATGCCTCGGCTCGCATCTGCGCCAGCCCATACGCGTAGTGCAGGAGATGTCCGTCGATGACTTGCACGATGCATTGGAGACACTGCCGTGGCAGACCCGGGCCTGGGGTGCCGGCGCGTGGGTGGATGCGTTCGGCACCGCCCTGTGGATGAACCAACACCACTTCGGTCTGAACGGCCCCATCGCGCCGTTGTTCGACTGGCTGCGCGCGCATTGCAAACCTTACACTGGTTTGTGGGGTGATAGCACGGCTGCTGAGGGGTGGCTGCAGCCGGTGAATGGCTTCTACCGTTTGACTCGCGGCAGCTATGCCCATTTTGGCCTGCCTGTGCCATACGTCGAAGCCGCTATCGACACTGTTCTCGCGCATGTCCGGGTCAACAAAGGCTTTGAGACTAATCACGTCAATGCCTGCAATGTGCTGGATATCGTGCATCCGTTGTGGCTGTGTATGCAGCAAACGGATTACCGGCGTGCCGATGTGCTGCGCGTGATCGAACAACAAGCCCGACTCATTCCCACCCGCTGGACCGATGGCACAGGCTTTGGCTTTGCACTCGGTGACGTGGCCGGCTTGCAAGGCACCGAAATGTGGTTGTCGGTGCTCTATATCGCGGCCGACGCGTTGGGTCTGGCGCATCAGATGAGCTACGAGCCCAAGGGCGTGCACTGGTTGCGACCGCCTGCAAGAAAATAGTGCTTCACAGTATGCATGTCACTTATAACTGTGGGTCAAATTCAACAACCAAAGCCGTCATTCCCGCGAATGCGGGAATCCAGCATGTTGATCAACTATCGAGTTGGGGTTACTTCTAGATTCCCGCGTTCGCGGGAATGACGGTGTGACAAAAAGACTTTCCTGTGCGTTTACCGGATTAAGCGATTGAGATTGCCATGAGCTACACGATTGATCTTCCCCTCTACGAAGGCCTGACGACGTCATACACACTTCATGAGCCGCGTCAGTTCAACATCCCCTCGCGGCCCTTCACCAGCCGCGTCGCATTTGCAGCCGTGCACATTGTGGCCGATCCGGCGCGCGCGCAGGTTGGCGCGAATGCCGTTGCCATCGATTGGGATGCCACGCTGGCCTATCGCCGGCACCTGTGGTCGTTGGGCTTTTCGGTGGCCGAGGCCATGGATACGGCCCAGCGCGGCATGGGTTTGGATTGGACGGCAGCTCAGGAACTCATTCGTCGCAGCGTTGCCGAGGGCAAGGCCGTGGGGGGCACACTGGCCAGCGGGGCCGGCACCGATCACCTCATACCCGACCCCAACCGCAGCATCGACGAGATCATCGCCGCCTACGAGGAGCAAGTTGGATATGTCGAGTCACTGGGCGGCCGCATCATTCTCATGGCCAGCCGCGCGCTGGCCGCCTGCGCCAGGAGCGCCGATGACTATGCCCGCGTCTACGATCGAATTCTGTCGCAGGTGAAGCAACCCGTCATCATCCATTGGCTGGGCGATATGTTCGATCCCAAGCTGGCCGGCTACTGGGGTTCGGCCGACCTGACGGTGGCGATGGACACCTGCCTCGGCATCTTGCGTAATCACACGGACAAAATCGATGGCATTAAGATTTCATTGCTGGATGCCGAGCGCGAAATTGTGATGCGCCGGCAATTGCCCACCGGCATTCGCATGTACACCGGCGACGACTTCAACTATCCCTCGCTTATTCTTGGCGATGAGCATGGCTACAGCGATGCATTGCTCGGCATCTTCGACGCAATTGCACCGGCCGCTGCCGCTGCCTTTCATGCGCTGGATGCCGGTGACACCCAGACCTATTGCGAGGTGTTGGAGCCGACGGTGGCACTTTCGCGCCACATCTTTCAGACCCCGACGTTCTACTATAAAACCGGCATCACTTTCCTGGCCTATCTCAATGGCTACCAAAATCATTTCAAGATGGTGGGTGGGCAGGAAACAGCGCGAAGTCCACAACATCTGGCGCAGCTAATGGTGCTGGCCGACAAAGCCGGGTTGCTGAAGGATCCGCATGTCGCCGTGGAGCGCGCCAGGTCGTTTTTCAACAACCTGCCTTAGCCAACTGCCAATTAACACCGGCTCGACATGGCCCGGCATCGGTTTATGAAAGTTCAGAAATAAAACTGGTAATAGAAAAGTGGCGAATACGAGCGGCGGTGGAAGTCCCTAAATTTATGACGTCATTCCCGCGGAGGCGGGAATCCAGACGTAACCCCAACTCGACAGTGACTTGAAAGCCTGGATTCCCGCCTCCGCGGGAATGACGTTGCTCTGTATAGACTTCCCTCTACGCTAAACGCTTTACCGCTTTAATTTCTGAACGTTCATCAAAGGCCGGGAAGTTCCGAAGCAAAACTCGAATTGAAGCGGTTGCCGGCCTGCTCGTGTGCTTCACCGCGTTAACACCCGTAGTTCGCCTGTTGTTCCTCAAACGTCTCAAAGAAACGATGTTGTTGCTGACCTTGGCAGGCCAGAAAGAAAATATACGGCGTTTCAACGGGGCTGACTGCGGCCTGGATCGATGACAAGCCGGGGCTGGCGATTGGGCCGGGCGGCAGCTCTGGATTGATGTAGGTGTTGTAGCCGCCGTTGTCCTCGAACTTGTAATCCTCGACTGTCAGGGTGTGCCACCAGGTTTTGTTTTGCTGGTCGTAGCCCATGGCGTATTGCGTGGTGGGGTCGGCCTGCAAGGGCATGCCAATCTTGAGCCGGTTGAAATACACACTTGCAATCGTGGGTCGCTCGTCCGGCACAATCGCCTCGCGTTCCACAATCGAGGCCACGATCAGCACCACACGCGGGCTCTTGCCCTGTGTGCGAGCCTGCTCCAACAGCGGCGCGGCCTTGGCCCCAAAGTTATCCAGCATCTTGAGCAACACATCCAGCGCACTCGGATTTTGAGGCACCCGATAGGTATCCGGAAACAGATATCCCTCCAATGAAGCGCCGTTGGGCACATCTTTTAGGAAGGGATATTCGTAGTTGGTTCTACGGGCCAGTCGCACAAATTCGCCAGCGTCAAATGCCTTGGCCGGTATATCCCCCAATTGCTGATCAATAATCTCGGCCACTTCCTCCAGCCGTTTGCCCTCGGGGATGGTGACCTGGGTTTCAGCGGCGGAACCGCGTTGCAGCGTTTGGGCAATCTGTTCAATGTTCATGTTGGGCCGCAGGGTGAACGCGCCGGCATTGATGCCCTTATCCAGCCCATTCAGCCGCACAAAAACCCGAAACAGGGCTGCATCGCGAATCAGCCCCTGATCTTCGAGCCGCTGGCCGATCGAGTCCACACTCTCGCCGGGCGAGACCAGGAACTGCTTGGCCGTGGGGTCGTTGCTCACCGGCCGTTGCACATCGTTGTTGGCGATGAGGTCGACATAGGCCCCCAGCACCGTGCGGTCGAAACCGCTGAGCTGGACATTCACACTGGTGGTGTTGCGCACCCGCTGGCTGAACTGCGCGGCCGACCAGGCCAGCACGGCCAATGCCACGACAAAGATGCCGAACTTAAGCGGCGTCAATTTTGCTTGTTTATTTCGCATGAGGGGAGTTCGGAAGTAGTCAGTAGTCAGTAGTCAGTAGCCAGTAGCCAGTAGTCAGTAGTCAGTAGTCAGTAGTCAGAAAGAGTGACAGCGATTCTTCTTCTGACTACTGGCTACTATTCTCTTCTCACCTGCGTTTCAATGCGCATGGACACAAATGGCATGCGGTTGAGCAGACTGCCCAGCCAGGCCGGCTCGACTGTGATGACGGGATTTTGTTTGAGCTCAAACGCATTCAGCAAGGCCGTTTGTGCATTGCGGATGGGTTGGCCACGCACGAGCCGGCGCACCCGGCTCTCGTCAATTTCGGCGCCGGCCAGTCCCTTGGCCACCACGTAATATTCATAGCGGGTGCCGGTGCCTTCCTCGGCCACTTCGCCGCGCTCGGCACGCGCACTCAACAAACTAAATCCCTCCGGCACTTTCTCGGCCAGCGCCACCCTTGCGACTGCGTCCAGGTCGGCCGGTGATACGGCCACTGCTGCCACTTGAATGCGCATGTGCAGCGTCACACTATCAGCGGCCTCACTGACGAAACGGTCGTAGGTTTCATCCTGCACCTCGGCGATGAAGAACGTGTCTGGCACAATGAACAACCCTTCGCCGACAATCTCGGTCTGGTTGCTCATTTGCTGCAAGGCCTGCTCGAATAGCTGATTGCGCAGATCGGTCCGCACGCGGGCATAGTCTTCCTTGGTCACGGCCCGCACGGTATCGCCGCCGCCACCGCCCGTGCCGTTGGGGTTGATGACCCGGACATACAGCGAGGCAATGCCTTCGACCTGGTTGATCGTATTGGCACCGACGTTGCCGATGGAGCCTTCATCAACGGCTTCAACGGCCGTTGTCGCTTGTCCATTCGGCGGAATCACGACGTCTTCCAGGGTGATAAAGCGAGAAGGCGTGCTGCTGCTGGACGTGCGAACCACTGTGTTGCGCGGCACTGTCGTCTGCGCATTCAAACTGTTTAAGAACACGACTTGCCCGGTGCCGCGATACCGCACCACGTCGGTCTTGCCGGTGGCCTCGGTCGAGAGATCGCCTTCGACCACGACATCGACACGGCGGGCTGGAATGGTCAGCGTCTGCATATCAGCCGTAACGGCCTGCACATCCAATGTCACCGGCACAATCTGGGAGATGCTCTGGCTGCTGGCCGTGAGGGTGACTGTGGCCGTGGGCGCGATTACCAGTGCGGCACCGGCTACCACCACCAGGGCGGCTACACCTATGATGATGTTGAAGCCGATCCATATCGCGCGCTTTTTGGGAAACAGGCGCGCCAATGAGTTAGGCGCAAACCGGCGGGGTGGCACCAGCCGAGCTACGGGTTCCACATCATCTGTTGGAATCCAGGCATGGTTCACAGCATCAGCCGTGGTGCGAAAGGCTACCAATCCGGTCTCGCGCGCGGTCAGCCGTTTGCGCAATTGGGGTGTGATGATGGCGATTTCGACGCTATATTCCAGACCCAGGCGGTACAGGCGGGCAAAGTCGAGCTCGCGTTCGAGGTTGGGCGGCACCACCAGCGCCACCCGATCGGCCTGTGCCTGGGAGCACGCCCACTCGATTCGGTCGGCGATGCTGGAGACATCGTCTTCAGGATCGAGCTGAATGATTCGTCCAATCATTTCGTTCGCACAAAGATACCATACGCAAATTTAGATCGTTTCGGACTTTTCACCACGAAGCCGCAAAGCAGGCACATAGTGCACAGGGAACGATAGGTAGATTTTGGAACAACTTTCATGTGGGTGGAAATCTGCCTAGTGCTTTGTCGAAGCATACATATGAACTCGTCATTCCCGCGCAGGCGGGAATCCAGGCGTAACCACAACGCGACAGTCGATCAAGGTCTAGATTCCCGCCTGCGCGGGAATGATGTGGATAGGTCAAACCTACCAGCCATGATCGATGACCCTATCCAAACGGATGGGATGTCAACTCACGAACGACGAGGTCACACGACTCGCACGAACGCGTATCGTGTTGCTCATTCAAGAGAGCGTGATTCGTTCAATAGTAACTGGCAGATGGCAACTAGCAGCTAGCTACTAACGACGAATCACTAACAACTAAAAACCAAGGACTGATAAACAAATGAGCAACTTTGAATCCCTCGCCGCCCTGTCCAACCAAATGGCCGATGCCGTGGAGAAGGTCGGCAAATCCCTCGTGACCGTATATGGCCGCGATCGCCAGCCGGCTACTGGCATCGTGTATGCCGCCGAGTTTGTGCTGACGGCCGATCATGTGCTGGAGCGCGATGACAATCTCACCATCGAGACCAGCGATGGAACCAAACTTCCGGCGCAACTCATCGGCCGCGATCCCTCCAGCGATCTGGCCGTGTTGCGGGTGGCCGGCCTTACGGCTCAGGCTGCGGCAACCAGCCAGACGGCGCGCGTAGGCCAATGGGTGCTGGCCGTGGGCCGGCCCTCCAATGAGGGTGTGATGGCCAGCGGTGGCGTAGTCAGCGCCGTCGGCGGCCCCATTCGCCTGGGTGGCGGCATGTCCCTCGAAAAATACATTCGCACCGATGCAACCCCATATCCCGGCTTCTCGGGTGGCCCACTCATTGATGCTGAAGGGGCTGTGCTGGGTGTGTTGACAACGGGTCTGGCCCGTGGCGTCACTCTGGCCATTCCCACCGAAATCGCCATGCGCGTGGCCGAGACTCTGACCAAGCAGGGCTATGTAAAGCGCGGCTATCTCGGCGTGATCAGCCAGCAGGTGAAGCTGCCGGTGGCCCAGCGTGCCGGCCAGACCCAGGAGCATGGCTTGCTGGTCATGCGGGTCGAAGATGGCAGCCCGGCCGAGCAGGGTGGCCTGTTGATGGGCGACATTCTGATCTCGGTGGATGGCAATGTGGTGACCAATGCCGATGATCTGCTGTCACTCCTGACGGGTGATCGGGTGGGCAAGGCTATCCAGGTCGGTGTCATCCGTGGTGGCGCGCTACAAACCGTCTCGGTAACGGTGGCTCAGCGCAAGTAAGTGAACAAGATGGACTCCACCTCCGAGGTGGAGTCCATCTTTATTTTTAGAGGTGGGTTGTGTTGAAAAGCGTTACTTCTGAGTTGTCGATGGAAATGATTGCGCGGGCAAAGCAGTCGGTGGTGCGCGTGCAGAGCGGCGGCCGCGGCGTCGGCACGGGCGTGGTGTGGCGCAGCCATGCCGGTGAAAGCGAAGTGATTACCAACTTTCATGTGGTCGCCAATACCGCGAACATTCGTGTTCAACTCAGCGACGACCGCGAGTTTGATGCGACGGTGATGGCACGCAGTCCGGAGCTGGATCTGGCGATGCTCAAGATCAACATCGGCAATCTGGCCCCGGCGCTAGTGGCCGATTCAACGCGATTACGAGTGGGAGAGATGGTGTTTGCCGTCGGCAATCCGTGGGGGGCGCGGGATGTGGTGACGCAGGGTATCGTCAGTGGCTTTGGCAAAGTGGAAGTGCGCGCTCGCGGGGCCAACGGCATTAATGGCACCGCCGAATTTGTGCGTAGTGACGTGGCCCTGGCTCCTGGCAATAGCGGTGGCCCGCTGCTGAATGCGCATGGCGAAGTCATTGGCATCAATGCCATGATTTTGGGCGGCGACTTGAGCGTGGCCATTCCCAGCCACGTGGCCGCTGAATGGGTGGCCGGCCAGCCCGACCGTCCCGTGCGCCTCGGCATCGTGGTGCAGCCGGTGGATGTGCCGGCCAAAGTCTCACAAGCGAAGCGGGGTTTGCTGGTGATGAATGTGGAAGCCGATGGGCCGGCGGCTCATGCTTTGATGATTGGTGATGTGGTGTTGGGGGTCTCGGGTGAGAGCCTGGATTCACCAGATTCATTCATCGCCCACGTGTCCAAATTCGCACGAGCGCGCGGGCAAGTGCAGCTCAACATCCTGCGCGGCGGCCGTGCTCAGGATGTCGACATTAGCGTAACTCAAAATGTCAGACGTCGGGAAGACGTCTGACATTTGCACGTGCAACAAGGCCAATCCAACGATGCGCCAACATACGTGGCATAGTCTGCACGCTACATGACGCGAATCCTGATCATCGCCCCTACACCGGCCCTGCGAGCCGGGCTGCGCGCCATGTTGGAACGCGTCGATATCGAAGTGATCAGCGAGGCCTCCAATCTGGAGGCGCTTGCTTTCTCTGTGTCCATCGGCGCGCAGCCCGATGTGGTGGTGTTGGCAGATGAATCCGAGCTGAGCCGGCTTCCCCGACTCTTGCGTCAGGACGGTTCTCAAGCAGTGGTGGTGCTGGCCGACCGAGACACAGTCGTGGCCCAACTGCGCGGCATGTCTTTGCGCGGGTGGGGCGTGGTGTCCAACAATGCCACGCCGGAAGAGCTACAGGCTGTGGTTCTGGCAGCGGCACAAGGCATGGCTGTGTTGCCGACCCATCTCGCCACCCAGCTCATTCCTGCGCGCGCTCCTGAAGCTGCCTCCACTGAAGTCATCGATCTCACCCCGCGCGAACGCGATGTGCTGGAGTGGTTGAGTCGCGGCCTGCCCAACAAACTCATCGCCGTCGAGCTCGGCATCACCGAAGCCACGGTGAAGTTCCACGTCAGCGCCGTCTACGTCAAACTCAACGTCTCCAGCCGCGCCGAAGCCGTGAGCAAGGCCGCACGGATTGGGTTGATCACGCTGTGAGGGGAGATGGGGAGAAGTCAGATATCAGATATCAGATTGGGGCTTGACAGAGTGATTGTGCGCTCAATAATTTTCTGCCTTCTGCCTTCTGCCTTCTGCCTTCTGCCTTCTGCCTTCTGCCTTCTGCCTTCTGCCTTCTGCCTTCTGCCTTCTGCCTTCTGCCTTCTGCCTTCTGCCTTCTGCC
>JBBQST010000156.1:0-9513 GCA_038213625.1 Thermoflexales bacterium | reverse complement strand
TGTATTCGGCCTGACCCTTCAACCCCAACACCTTCGTGATCGCGGCCGTCAGCGACGTCTTGCCGTGGTCGATGTGTCCCATCGTCCCCACGTTCACATGCGGCTTGTTCCGCACAAATTTCTCTTTTGCCATTCTGATTTCCCCTATCTAGATGAGTTCTAAAGTTCTTTTAGTGTTGATAACGTTGATAAGGTTCAGACACATGCTCCTGGCTCTCGAAAGAACTTTGCAAACCTGAGAACCTTATCAACCTGATAAACGTATCTATTCGGACCGACTAGCGCGTCTTCTCGCGGCCCACCGTCATCTCGTCGGCCAGGTTGCGAGGCAGCTCAGCGTAGTGATCGAATTCCATCGTGAACTGGCCACGACCCTGTGTCATGCCGCGAATGTCCGTGGCATAGCCAAACATTTCACTCAGCGGCACATGCGCGTTCACCGAGCTGGCATTGCCGCGTGGGTCAATCGAGTTGATCAAACCACGGCGGCTGTTCAGGTTGCCTACCACAGTGCCGGTGTAATCTTCAGGCACCACCACTTCGACCCGCATGATCGGCTCCAGAATGACACCGTGCGCCTTGGCCACGGCTTCCTTGATCGCCAGCGAGCCAGCAATCTTGAATGCCATTTCGGATGAGTCGACTTCGTGATACGAGCCGTCGACCACGCGCACCTTTACGTCCACCATCTGGTAGCCGGCAATAATGCCGCCATCCAAGGCTTCCTTGATACCCTTGTCGATCGGGTTGATGAATTCCTTGGGGATCGAGCCGCCAACGGTGTCGTTGATGAACTCATAGCCCTTGCCCGGATTCGGCTCAATTTCAACCGCCACATCACCGAACTGGCCTTTGCCGCCGGTCTGGCGCTTGAAGATGCCGCGAGCTCTGGCTGGGCGGGTGATCGTCTCGCGGTAGGCCACCATCGGCTTACCCACCCGCACTTCCACCGCATATTCGCGGCGCATGCGGTCCACAATCACATCCAGGTGCAACTCGCCCATGCCTGCCAATGTGGTCTGGCCCGTCTCCTGGTCAGTCGCCACGTGCAAAGTCGGGTCTTCATCAGACAACGACTTGAGGGCCTTGCCCAGTTTATCCTGATCGGTCGCCGTCTTCGGCTCAATCGCCAGCTTGACCACCGGTTCCGGGAAGGTGATGGTTTCCAGCAAGGTTTGGCGAATCGGATCACAAATTGTGTCACCGGTGATGGCGTCTTTTAGACCTTGTGCCACGCCAATGTTGCCGGCGCTAACCGTGGTGACAGCCTCGCGCTTGTTGGCGTGCATCTGATAGATGCGGGCCATACGCTCGGTCTTGCCCTTGGTCGCGTTCAGGATCGTGTCGCCCTGCGATACCTTGCCGCTATACACGCGGAAGAATGCAAGCTTGCCCATGCCGCTGGGGTCCGAAATCACTTTGAACACCAAAGCCGAGAAAGGCTCGTTGAGGTTGGCACTGCGTACCACCTCGGTATCGGTCTTGGGATCGATAGCAACTTGAGGTGGGATGTCCAAAGGTGAGGGCAGATAGTCCACCACCGCATCCAAAACCAGCTGCACACCCTTGTTCTTTAGGGCGCTGCCGCAGAACACTGGGAAGAAAAGCAGCGCGATAGTGCCCTTGCGAATGGCGGCTTTGAGTTCCGGCACCGTCGGCACTTCACCATTGAGGTACTTCTCCAGCAACACATCATCGGCTTCGCTGGCCACTTCGATCATCTTCTCGCGCGCCGTGTTGGCCTCGGCCAGCAAATGCGCAGGAATCTCTTCGGAGTGAATCTCAGTGCCCTTGTCGCCGCTGAAGGTGAAATACTTCATCGTCATCAAATCGATGATGCCGCTGAAATCGCCTTCCAGACCCACATTCAACTGCATGACCAGGGGCTTGGCCGCCAAACGCTCGACAATCATTTCGACCGTCTTGTTCAGCGTCGCGCCCATGCGGTCGAGCTTGTTAACGAAGCAAATGCGGGGCACGTTATATTTGTCAGCCTGCCGCCACACTGTTTCAGATTGAGGTTCAACGCCGGAAACGGCATCGAAAACGACCACACCGCCGTCCAGCACCCGCAAACTGCGCTGCACTTCCGCCGTAAAGTCGATGTGCCCGGGCGTGTCGATCAGGTTGATCTGGACCTCGTCACTGTCATCGGTCTTCTTCCAGAAGCAGGTGGTTGCAGCGGCCGTAATCGTAATGCCGCGCTCTTGCTCCTGAACCATATAGTCCATCGTGGCAGCGCCTTCGTGGACTTCGCCGATTTTGTATGTGCGGCCCGTGTAATAGAGGATGCGCTCAGACGTCGTCGTCTTGCCAGCGTCAATATGCGCAATAATCCCTATATTGCGGACCTTATCGAGAGGGTATTCCTTAGCCATCACAACTCAAAAACAACCCGCCATCGGCTATTTGTCTCCGCAGCAATAGCTCGAGACGGGTCGTATGCTAAGAACGCGAGATTTAAAATCTCAAGTTCTGAATCTATTAATCATTAACCAACTACCAGCGGAAGTGTGCAAACGCGCGGTTGGCCTCGGCCATCTTGTGCGTCTCTTCGCGCTTCTTAATCGCATTACCGGTGTTATTAGCGGCATCCATCACTTCACTGGCCAGTTTCTCGGCCATGCTCTTGCCACTACGCTTTTTGGCCTCGCCGATCAACCAGCGCATTGCCAGGCTCTCCTGACGATATGAGTTCACCTCGACCGGCACCTGTAGTGTTGCACCACCCACGCGGCGCGGCTTCACTTCCAGAGCGGGTGTCAGATTGCGCAACGCCTCTTCCATGACCTGCATGGCCGGCTTCTTGGCGCGCTCTTCCACCAACGTCATCGAGTCGTAGACCACCCGCAATGCCGTGGACTTTTTACCGCCACGCATAATGCGGTTGACCAGGCGATGAATGACCTGGCTGTTGTATTTCTGATCCGGTGGGACCTGGCGCTTTGGCGGTTGATTTCGTCTTGGCATCTTGAAAAATTATTGATTTGTTGATTTGCTCACTTGCTCATTTAAATGAGCAAGTGAGCAAATCAACAAATGAACAAGTCCTATTACTTCTTCTTACCCTTGGCTGCTGCTGCGGCGGCTGCACCCTTCTTAGGCCGCTTGGCGCCATATTTGCTGCGACTCTTTGAGCGCTTATCCACACCATCGGTGTCCAATGTGCCGCGCACAATGTGATAGCGCACGCCCGGCAGGTCTTTGACACGGCCGCCGCGCACCAGCACCACGCTGTGCTCTTGCAGCTTGTGGCCTTCGCCAGGAATATAAGCCGTCACTTCAGCGCCATTGCTCAAACGCACGCGCGCAACCTTGCGCAAAGCCGAATTTGGCTTCTTGGGCGTCTGGGTGCGCACGATCGTGCATGTGCCGCGCTTCATGGGCGCGCCCTTGGGCTGCTGCGTGTTCTTGCCACCTTTCAGCGTGTTCGTTGTGAACTGCAGCGAAGGCGACTTGCTGTAACTGCGCTTTGGCTTGCGGCCGCGACGAACCAGTTGATTGATTGTTGGCATACTCTTTCTCTGTAAATTAGCTGTTTCTAACCATCGCCTAGGCGACAGAAGAGGCTACTGGAACCCAGTAGCCTCTTCGAGTAAATTAACTTTATAGTAAGTGCCGTAGCACTTTGTCCTCGATAAAGCCTGTGGATTATACCTATCCGAACTTATATGTCAATGGTTCGGAAAGCACGGCTGGTGCTAGCTTGCAATCCCAAAGCAAACCAGTGTTAGTGTTGTGTAACAAATTGTACGTAGGTTGGACAAATCGCTTGATCAACATGGAATGACCCAGCCTTCGAAACGCTCTCAATGACCAAGGTCAGCAATTATGCAAGCAATATTACTCCGGAATATCTATGCAATCAACAACTGAACACCCCTCCAGTTCGACAATCCCACCGACTTCAACCCCAATTTCACCGGCCTTACCGGCTCCACGCTGGGAGAACCGATTGCGAGCCATCGTCATCGTCATTGCCCGCCTGGCACTGGCGTATTTGTTCTTTACCCAACTGTGGTGGAAGCTGCCGCCGAAATTTGGCTGCCCGGCCGATTTTGTGTTGAAGCAGGAGGACGGCAAGGGCGGCTATAACAAATCCAGCGGCCTGTGCACCTATCTGGGCTACGAGGTGATCTTTGCAGACAAGGGGCCGCGCAAGTTTTTGGTGGCCGAGCCCAAATATCTGGCCGGCTCGCCCATTCAGGAAATTTCGGTGGATCTGACCTGGCTAACCCGTCTGAACGGCCAGATCGTGCAAAACTTCATCGGCCCCAATGTGCGCTGGTTTGGCTATGTGATCTGGTTTTCGGAATTTGCGGTATTCGTATTGCTGTTTCTGGGCCTGTTTACCCGCATCGGCGGACTCATCGCGTTGGGAATCTCGTTGCAGTTGACGATTGGGCTGGCCGGCACACCGTTGCCCGGCGATTACGAATGGGAATGGGCCTACAACCAGATGGTGGTGCTGTCTTTGCTGATGATTGGGTTGACGCCGGGCCGTATATTTGGGCTGGACGCACTGATTCGTAAGCGCGCCGCTCCAGCAGCTCAACGCGGCAACCTGTTCGCGAAACTCATCATGTTGGCGAGTTAATCGCCGCGCAATCCTTTTGCCTCGCGTAAAAACGTGCATCCCACGCCCAACGCCAACGCCATCACTCCCACTACCAGGGCGCTGATTTGCCAGGATGTGAGCAAGGGTGTTGCAGCGTGGCGCAAATAATCCGAAAGGATGCTGGCGATCATCGCGCCTGTCGCAAAAATGGGCAAGGTGCGGGTCGCCAGTCGGCTCTCCGGCCGCAGCCAAGCCAACGCCATCGGCCACGCCAGGTACCACGCCTGAAACCAATAGCTGCCGATGAGCAGAAAAAGCAGGGTCGTGAGCAGACTTAGCGAATAGAGTTGTGAAGTCTCGGCAACCTTCTTGTGTCGATACTGCTGCAACAACCAGTGCACTAGTACGATGCCGGCCACGATCACAAACGCCAGCGGAAAGATGCGCGCCACCGGTTGTTGAGACTCCAATTTGCCCCAGCCCAACCCATTGCGCAAAAAAAGGACGACCAGTTCGCCGAGCGAGTTGGTTGACAGCAAGGTGCGCTCATACAAGTTTTTGGGCAGGCTGCTCCAACCGCCCAACGGCGCATACAACAGCCACGAGACAGGTAGCATGATGAGCAGCGCGCCACCGGTCAGGAGCGAGGCCTTGAGCCAGCCCGCCCGCCTGATCAGCCAGACCGCCAACACCGGCAACAACACCAGCGCCGTGATCTTCACATGAGCCGCCAGCAGCAGCGCCATCAACCCCAATAGAAAACGTTGACGTTGAAAACACCCCACGGCCAGCAGTACAAAAACCAGCATCAGCACATCGTTGTGTGCGCCAACGGCCGTCGATATCAGCACCAGTGGGTTCCATAGCCAGCCCAGCAGCGCCACGTGCGCGGCCGCTTCACCGCGCTCGCGTTTAACAATGTGGTGAATGAGCAGGCCGCACAGGGCCGACAAAACTAGCGCCAACAGGCGATAGGCTGTGACATAGTGGGCCAGCGAGACGCATAGAACGGGTTGCTCGATGCACACGCCGTTGCCGGCCGCAACCACAGCCAGTTCGGCTGGGCTGGCTTGAAGTCGTACCAGCAGCGAGACACCTGCACTGGCGTACTCCCACAGCGGCCCATACGCATCCACCCACTGGCTCCACGACACATAGCGATGAAATGCGTATTGCCGCACGTCGTAAGGCGTGATCGTTAGCGGGCTGAGGCCGAAATCTGCCATCATGCGGCCGCGAAACAGGTAGTCGAAGATATCGGCGGATTCGCCGGGAAATGTGAATAGCAGCACCGCGGCGAACGCCAGCCAGGCCAGCCAGATCCATATCTTTGGCACGCGCACCACCGCGCAGGCGGCCAGATAGGCCAGCAACAGCGCCAGATAGATGCTCATGTGCGCAACGGCGATCCAGGGATTCACGTCCACTTGCATCGCCCAGGTGTGACGCGGTTTGAGCAAGCCCGCAGCCAGCGGATACAGCACTGCCAGCGCGACGTATAGAAGCAGTGTGATGCCGACGATGCTGATCGCAGGAATCAACCACCGGACACGGCTATTCATGCCGCTGCCATCTCGCATACTTAAACGCGGTGCGCAAAATAACCGCACCGGCCTTGACGCTACCCTTCAGCGTGCCCGACACCTTGCTTTTGCCGGCATAGCGCACCCGATAATGCACATCCACTTCGGCAATCCGCGCACCAGCGCGGGCAGCCTTCACAATCATCTCGGTCGGCCAGCCAAAGGTGCGTTCCTGCATGTCCAGCTTTTGCAGCAGCGTGCTGCGAATGGCGCGAAACGGGGCCAGATCCGTGACACGCACACCATATAACCGCGCCATGATTTGCGTGGTCAGCCAGTTGCCCAGCCGTTGCGGCCGAGTGAGTGCGCCCACAGCGGCATAGCGCACGCGCGACCCCAACACAAAATCGGCATGATCCTCCAAAATGGGATTTAGTAACAGCGGCAATTCGCTCGCATCTTCTTTGCCACCCGCATCCAGCATCACAATCACGTCGCAATCGTGCAAGACTGCGTTGACGCCGGCCCAACACGCCCAGCCATAGCCACGCCGATCCTCGCGCACCACCTCGGCCCCGTGCGCCACGGCCACCTCACGCGTGCCATCGGTGCTGCCGTTGTCGCTGACAATCACGCGCTGCACCAAGGCCCACGGCAAATCGCCCAGCGCTTTGGGCAGCGCCGCGGCCTCGTTATACGCGGGAATCACGACGGCAATCTTCATCTTTGATGTCTCATCTTAGGACTGACGCGAATGGCCAACGTGAGCGCAAGACCCTTCGGGTGGCGCACTTCGAATCTGGGCTAATTTGTGCGTAAATGCGCCACCCGAAGGGTCTGAGTTTCGTTGCCGCGTAAGTCCTAATCATTCATTTGCTTTGCATCACAAGTTGCTTCAAATGAAAGATGAAAGATGAAAGATTCCTAAAGGCTCCACTTCACACCACAATGCTGGCACGGCCACGGCGACGGTGCTTCACTGAGCACGGCGCTGCGCAACTCCTGATAACGCCCGCCGTTCCACACCTGCTCTAGCGAGTGGGTGAACACATTGCCGAGCATGATCTGCTCGTAATCGGCCACTGCAAAGGGCGCGATGCAGCACGGCAACGCATTCCCTGTGGCCGTGATGTACATCAGCGTCCACGGCCGAAAACAGCCCTGCCACGGGTGCGCGCCTTTGACTTCGAGGCTCTCGCCGGGCGTGGTGGCACCCGATGCGCTGAATTTGAGGCCAGAAGCTTTGGCCAATGCTTCGCACTCGACGACGAGCCGGGCTTGCAAAGCTTGCAGCGAGGCATGCAGCGATTGAGCCTGAACGGCCGTGACGCTGTCGTCCAACGTGGCTCCATCACCAAAATACACCAGCCGTTGCAGGTGCACTTCCGGCACACCCATCTCGATGGCCAGCTTCACCACATCCGGCAACTCATGCAGGTTCTCTTGCATGCCCACAAACCAGAATGAGGTCACCGGTTGTTTGGTTTCGATGGCACGGCGCTCATGGCGGCGATGGGTGTAGGTGCGCAGGTTTTGAATGATGCGCGGCAACGCGTCGATGCCGCGCAGATGGGCGTAGAGCGATGGCGTGATGGCGTCGAGGCTCACCCGCAACTCATCCAGACCGGCATCCGCCAGGGCATCGCCGCGCGCCTGATTGAGCAACACGGCGTTGGTGTTGAACAGCACATGCGCGCCGCGTTCCTTCAGATGGGCCACCATGCGCGGCAGGTCGGGGTTCATCAAGGGCTCGCCGATGCCGTGCAGCACCGCGCGGTCAATGACAGGCACCTGATCCACGATCTTGCGAAACTGATCCCAGTTGAGGTGATGCTTGGGTTCCCACTGCAAAAAGTGGTCATAGGTCAATGGGCAGGATTTGCACAACGAGTTGCAGCGATTGGTCACCTCGATGTAAAGCTGGCGCGGCAGTTGGGTAGCCTGGGTCGCGCGCGTTTTCAGGTTGATCGGATGCGCCGAGGACGTTATTGACGTCAAAGGGATTACGGCTGCTGTGTGTGTTGCCATTGGGTTAACCAGGCTCGGGTGTGGCGGGCCACCTGCGTGGGCAGATGCGCCGATGTGTGCAGGACTTTGGCGAGGTCGTCGGGGGTGTCGATATCGGTGGTGGCCGGCAACAACTCGATGCGCAGATGGGCGCGTTGGGCGGCGGCCAGCGTGTCTTGCAACGTGTGCGGCGTGCTCATCTGAATGGGCACCAATAATTCGGGGTGCGGGGTGTGCAGATGCATCACATACCAGCCGCCATCCTCGCACGGGCCGATGCTGATATCGGCTCCATCGGACAAAGCAGCGAAGCCATGCACCAACGCAGCCGGCTCCACAAACGGCGTGTCGGCACTCAGCACCGCGGCCTGGTCGTAGCCGTGTGTCAGGCAATGTTGCAAGACATGATGCAGCCGGTCGCCCAGCAAATCGCCCTGCTGCAACACCAGCTCAAAATCCGGCGCAAGTTCCTGAAACACCGCCTCGCTGCCGGCCGGCGTATAGGCAATCGCATGGGTCACATCCGGCACCGCCCGCACGATATCCAGCACATCGGCCAGCAGGCAACGATAGAACGCCGTCGCCGCCTCCAGCCCAATCAATTGCCCCAGACGCGTTTTGTTTTGGCCGCGCGCCGGCGCCTTGGCCATGATCATCAAGATACGTCTGGGCTTTGAAGGGGAGTTGCTGTTGCTCACGAGTGGCGTGATTGTAGGGGCGCGGTGCCGCAAAAGAAAGCACTCAGCGCACATTTAATAGATTTGTAATAAGTTGACGGCGTAATCCAGTTGCACATTCAGACGTTCTCGCTTTAATGTTCGATGCCGCTAAGCAGCGCGTGTCTTGTGACACTGTGTCTGGACCATGCCTGCTGGATTGAATATGAATGACAAACAACACTGGGATGAGATTTACACCACCCAGCAACCGCACCAGGTGAGTTGGACGCAACAGGACGCCGGCCTGTCGTTGCAGTTCATCCGGCAGGCGGCGCACAGCCTGACCGCGCGCATTCTGGATGTGGGTGGCGGCGACTCGCCTCTGGTGGATGCGTTGCTGGCCGACGGCTACAGCGATGTCACCGTAAGTGATCTCTCTGGTCCAGCAATGCAGCGGGCACAGACGCGGCTGGGCGGCAAAGCCAGCGTTGCAAAGTGGATCGAGGCCGATATCACCCACCCCAACGGCGCGCTGCCGAAGCAGGTCGATGTGTGGCACGACCGCGCCGTGTTTCACTTTCTCACCCGCACCTCGGATCGTTGAGCGTATCTCCAGACTGTGCGTGACACGGTCAAAATCGGCGGACACGTGGTCATCGCCACCTTTGCGCTGGACGGCCCGCCACGCTGAAGCAACCTGGTTGTGCGCCGGTACGGCGCACCCGAGCTATGCGATGAATTTGGTGATGACTTTGAACTGATTGAC